>CAZKPL010000001.1:0-114459 GCA_964554625.1 uncultured Nitrosomonas sp.
TCAATACGTTTATCAAATCAACAAAAGAACTACTATTTTTTTTCTTTCCGATCACCGCACTTCAATTTTTCACTACCTGTCTACGTACTCGCGGTTGTTAACCAGCATGACGCCTGCACAAAGTGTGCAGGCATCTCATGGTTTTAAAAATATTAGTTTTGATCTAGAGCCTATTTTGATATCTCCAACGTTTCGCTACCTGAGTCAATTGTTCAACACTCATAGCGGCTTGTTGCCATCCCTTATCAAAGTCAATGTCATTTGACCTTGGTAATTGCTCCCCGTTTAAATCTCGTATCATGATGCGAGAAGGAAGTGTAGCCGCCTGACCAACGAAAATAGCTTCTTGACGTCTCAAGCCGGAAAGCATCTTAGTCAATCCAGACATGGAATCAGGCAAGATTGAACGCACATGTTCACGATCCGAATCGTTGGTAATTCGAAGTACTATCCAAGAATTGCATTGAGATAGAACCGTAGCCTCCACCTCACTGGGGCGTTGTGAAACCAAAAGAAGCCCAACACCATACTTACGTCCTTCCTTCGCAACTCGTCTGACCGCATTTTGTGCGGCTTCATATTGTGCTTCACCTTTGTTTGGAACATAACGATGAGCTTCTTCACACACCAGCAAAACAGGGCTTTTGGAACGTTCGTCTTCGGATTGCCAAACTTTTAATTGGAACACCATCCTTGCTATAGCAGCACTTGCAGTTCCAGCGACCTCATTCGGTACGCCTGACAAATCAACAATTTGAACTGTTGTTCTATCCGTTAAAAACTGATTTAGAACCTCAGGTAAAGGATCGGTCAGTCCATCCCATGGTGTCATCATGAATTTCAAACGACCATCTTTTATGAGCGAGTCAATTTTTCGAAGAACTTTATTAAAATCCTCATGATCTTTTTTATTTATATTGTAAGGTCTTTGCTTATTTATCGCGCCTATCAATCCTTCCACGTAGAGAACATCGCTTATTTTTCCAAATTCGTCCAAACCCGCAGGATCACCGAGCTTATAGGGAACAGGAGAATCAACCGTAAGTTGTGTTTTGTCTAATTTTAAGAAATCAGCCGCTTCTTCTCGCATTGCGATTAAAGCATTCTTGACAATATTTGATTGCGAAGTTGCAGCGTATTCGGTTTTTCCAATGAAAAGACTTATAGATTCTTCTAAATCCAGTAACCAATAGGGTAGTTTCAAACTGCCTTCATCGGTAGATAATCGCCGATGACTTGAAAAGGCTTTTCCATATTCATTATGCGGGTCGAGAATAATGATTTGTGGATGCCAATTTTGGTGTCCAGCATTTTCTCCACGTTCCAAAATGCTATGAACGATTGCAGCTACAGTACCCGATTTACCCGCACCAGTAGAACCTAAAACAGCTGTGTGCTTACCAAAAAGCTCATTCATCTCGGCATAACAAGGTGCACCGCCAGAGCCTACATGTTCTCCTAGTTGAATAACTGCGCCTTTAGCATCACCGTAAATAAATCGTAACTCAGCTTTTGGGGTGATATAAATTGTTTGCTGTGGTAAAGGATAAGTCGCTACACCACGCTCAAATTTGAGGGTAGGATTTCCATTCTCGTCATGTTTCCATTCCCCCTCGCCGAACAGATCAGCCTCGATAATCCGCTCATCAGATGACGAAGAGACTGCAACGCCACGCTCAGCCTGATAATCCGATTTCATTCGTAATCGGCTTACGAGTCCATAAATTGAACGGCGACCAAAGTGAATACGAATAATTGACCCAAATTGACCAATCGGATAAGTCTCGCCAGCATAAACTCTGGATAATTCGGAGATATCGGGATTTAACTCGGCAATAATACGAGAGCCATCGACTTCGATAATCTTCCCTATCGCCAAATTTTCGATAGGCCGATTATGGATATTGGTTGCCATACTCATAGCCTTCCTTCCAATATTTTGGTTATGTGCTCAAACTTCCACCACAGTAAGTCAACATTAGATTTACGAATATCGTCCGCATGGAAAAAGCCTTTGTTCGCAAAAATAAGTACCTGTTCTTTTATTTCAGAGTCCTCACGCCATCTGGCGAGGTCTCCGTTAGGTTCATCATCACTGATAAAGGCAATAATCGTTAAATTGCCTCGCGAAGCTCTAAGTCCGCGCTCAATCTCCAGGTTAATATGAGAGTCACCAAAGCTATAACCTGCTATTAGCAGTACTCGTTGCAAACTTTGAGAAGGTTTTAGCACAGCTCTTGCGCGTCTCATTAATTCAGCATACGGATCAAGTTGTGCTTCTCTGTACTTGGTAGTGGCTGGCCAAATGAGAATGCGCTTAGTTTCATCGTCGTTTAGATTAACGTGCGAAGCCACTCGGTGAGGAATCGAGCTGTCGGGTAATTCCTGCCAGTTAATTGACCCATGCAGCTTATAAACTCTGGCATCCAGGTCTTTATTGTCAAGCGTTGTAGGCACCCACCATCCGGTAACTCCACCAGCTATGCCATCCGAGTAAGGAATTTTGGATAATGCTAAGGCATCTTCAATCAACGTATCATAATTCATCACCAAGTAATCAACTGGCTGGCTAAAACCATTCTTTCCAGGACGCATAGGCTGATGAAGTGCAGAAATAAATCGGCGATGAACTCCAATATCAACAGGTTTGTCAATCTGCTGTACGATGGCCAGCTTGATTTGTTCAATTGCCTCTTTTAACACCGTAACACCGTATTCAGTTCCGTTGATCGTTATCTGGGAAGAACTTACGTTTTTGTTGGTGCGTCGTGATGCAATTGCATGCCAATCCACTAATTCGCTTAAAAAATCTTCAATGTGCGCAGCGGGCTTAGCTCCAGCGAAATTATCTTGTATTGCTTGTAAAATAGCTTTGGAGTCGCTTGTTAATTTTTCGCTTTCCAAAGCTTTATTTGTCAATTCTGCAGTGAGTGGTAATCCGGCGCAATAGCTACAGCCGGCACCTAATAGCACTGCTTTGCCATTCTGAGAAAGCAATTCTTCTAAACGTTCTATCGCCTCACTAAATGGCTTACCAAAAACGGGACTAAGATCATCTTCGTGCATTCGCTAAACTCCCTTCTAGTTGTCGTTTCTTTTTATTAACTTTTAGAACTGTTTTCCGATCACGGTCAAAATAGAAGAATAATCATCCTACCGTTACTTGGCCATTCATGAGCATGGGGAGAAAACAGTCACGTACAGATACTAACTTTTCATTCTCCTGCTCTAAAATATCTTGTCTCGTAAAAATAGCAGATGCTGCCGCCGCAGTTTTGCCGCTGCCCTGAGTGTGCCAGATGATGCCTTTTCTATCTCCGCCGTTTAGCTTGCGCTCGATGGCTTTGGTGGCGAACAACTGCGGATACCGCATGATGTGCTTTTGCAAGCCGTCCGTTTCGAACACGTAGGCCAGGGCGTAACGCAAAACGAAAGCAAGCCGCTCGCGGCTTAGCAATGAGGTGCAAATACGGTTGGTCGGCCGGTTGGGATCTTTGTTAGTAGTGAACTCGGGATTGCTGCGGATGACTTCCAGGTTGTTGTCTTTAAGGACTTTCAATTCCGTCTCATCAGACAATGGCTTGAGCAAAGCCGTCAGATTCAGGACCTCTTCTTCGCGGAAGTAGTTGAAGATGGGTTGCTGATAAGAAGGGCTGGCATAAAATGCGCCCTGAATGGGCTGAACTTCGCCATCATCGTACTCCATGTTGTTGGAGAAGATCATGAATTGGGTGATGTTCACGAAGCGCCTGAATTTGGGATTCTGGAAACGCTTGTTGATCCGGTCGCGCTCCGCCAGTATGCCTTCGCGGTTATGGGGTTTTTTGACTTCTATGAATACCAGCGGCATGCCATTGATGAGCAGGATGATGTCGGGCCTGAACTCTTCATCGCCGTTCTGGCAGGTGAGTTCGGTGACCACATGAAAGCTGTTGTTGTCGAAGCTCTCAAAGTCGATCAGCTTGGCACCCGAACGGCCGGTGAGCTTTTCATGGAAAGCCTTGCCCAGATCTTCGTTATCCAACGCCAGTTTCACATCTTCCAGCAAGCGGCCAATATCGGCTTGTTCCAGGCCAGGGTTGATCTTGCCGATCGCTTTGTGGAACAGCTCAGGGAATATATTGGTTTCAGCATTCCATTGATGGTCTTTCAGGGACAGATATTCGTAGCCCAGACGGATCAGATGCAAGATGGCAGGTATCTTGACACGCGTATCTTCTGTGAACTTCATGGCATCCCTTAAATGAAATTAAATCACCATCGATTTTTTAGGCTTAGGGGGAGTGATTACTTATCTCTATAGAATGTAAACAATAAAAAAACCCAGATAAGGAAAAACTCTCTGGGTTTTTGTTTACTAAGATAGTTCAGGTCTATTCTAAAACGGAATATCGTCTTCCAGATCGTCAAACCCGCTGCCCGTCTTGCTCTGACCAGCAGGTTTGTCGGCATAGCTCGCACTGTTGCTGTATTCCCCTTCTCTGTCGGCGGATTCGAAATTGCCTCCACCTGCGCGGCTGCCCAGCATTTGCATGCGATCGGCGACGATTTCGGTGGTATAACGCTCGATATTGGATTTATCCGTCCACTTGCGCGTTTGCAGACGGCCTTCGATGTAGACTTGCGAGCCTTTTTTAAGATATTCACCCGCAATCTCGGCCTGTTTGCCAAACATCACCACGCGATGCCATTCGGTTCGCTCCTGTTTCTCGCCACCCTTGTCTTTCCAGGTGTCGGTCGTGGCGATATTCAGATTGGCCATGGCGTCGCCGCTGGGCATATAGCGTACTTCCGGGTCGCGCCCCAGGTTTCCGACCAGGATAACTTTATTGACTGATGCCATTTATGCGTTCCCCTTTAATAATTGGACGACTTTCTCTTCATCAAACCCTTTGAGATCAACCTTCAGATAGGCCACCTGCTCATTGGCCAATACCAGCGCTTCATATACACCGGGCAAGGCCGCCAGTTCGCGCGACAGCCCGCTGGCCTGATTCGCATCCATCTCTTCGACATGATACATTTTGGAACGGACGGCGGCGGGCGCTTCCATGGTGGCTGCCAGGTATAACCAGGTAATCAGCAACAAGACGCAGAAGGCGGCAATCGCATACACCCCATAATGCTGATACAAGTAGCCGCCTGCGCTGGCGCCGACAAACGCTCCCAGAAACTGGGTACTGCTGTATACCCCGATCGCCGTGCCTTTGGCGCCAACCGGCGCGATCTTGGAAATCAGTGAAGGCAGGCTGGCTTCCAGCAAATTGAAGGCGGTAAAAAAAACCAGCAGCGCCACAGCCGTTCCCCATAAAGACTGATGCATCAGCGCCAGCAGAATCTGCCCTGTCAGCAGCAGGGCGACTGCAGCGACAAATACGGGCTTGAGCTTGGCCTTCTTTTCACCATAGATGATGGCCGGCACCATCAGCACGACCGATAACACCATCACAGGCAGATACATCTGCCAATGCTGCTCTGCCGCCAGCCCCGCATCGCGCAGCGATAGCGGCATGACCAGCCAAAGCGCCATCAGCACTGCATGCAACGCGAAAATACCGTAGTTCAGGCGCAGCAATTGCGGATTGCTCACTACATTGGCAAAGCGTCCGGTGGAGACTTCGGTATCGGAATGAAACCGGCTGATCACGGGATCCGGAATCGCCTTGTTAACCACGGCAATCGCCGCAATGGCCAACACGCCGGTCATGATAAAAATACCGGGCACCCCGATCCACTGATCCAAAAGCGGCGCGAGCATCAGTGAAAGCGCAAAAGTGGCGCCAATGGTCATGCCGATCATGGCCATGGCTTTGGTGCGATGCTCCTCGCGGGTCAGATCGGCGGCGAGCGCCATAACCGCGGCGGAAATCGCGCCCGCACCCTGAATAATACGACCGGCAATGATCCAGTAAATATCGATGGCGGTGGCTGCCACGAAACTGCCGATGGCGAATAGCACCAGACCTAAATAAATGACCGGCTTACGCCCGATACGATCGGACATCCAGCCAAACGGGATTTGCAGAATTGCCTGAGTCAGTCCATAGGCACCCAGTGCAACCCCTACCAGGGTATAATTATCACCCCCGGGAAGATGTTCCGCAAAAAGTGCGAAAACGGGCAAAATGATGAACAAGCCAAACATGCGCAATCCATAAACGCCTGCCAGACCGACAGAAGCGCGCATTTCTACAGGGGACATTTTTTCAGGTATTGACATCGCAAATATGAACCAGATTGTGTGAAAACTGGAAAATTGGGTATATTAGCAGGTTGACCCATACTTAGGTAGCTGATGGAACTGATCAAGATTCGCGGAGCCCGCACGCATAATCTCAAAAATATCAATCTCGATTTGCCACGCAACAAGCTTGTCGTCATCACCGGTTTATCCGGCTCCGGCAAATCCTCACTGGCATTTGACACGCTGTATGCAGAAGGACAGCGGCGCTATGTCGAGTCGCTTTCGGCCTATGCCCGGCAATTTCTGCAATTGATGGAAAAACCGGATGTCGATCTGATCGAGGGACTCTCCCCTGCCATTGCCATCGAACAAAAAGCGACTTCGCATAATCCGCGCTCAACCGTCGGCACTGTCACCGAAATTCACGATTACCTGCGCTTGCTGTTTGCGCGCGTAGGCGATCCGCAATGTCCGGAGCACGGCATTACTCTGACCGCGCAGAGTGTCTCGCAAATGGTCGATCATGTGCTGCAATTGCCGGAAGACACCAAGCTGATGATTCTCGCTCCCAGTGTGGTGGGGCGCAAAGGCGAGCAGCTGGATTTATTCGATGAGCTGCGGGCGCAGGGTTTCGTGCGCGTGCGGCTTGATGGGGAAACCTATGAAATCGACAATCTGCCGAAGCTGGAGAAAAACAAGAAGCATACCATCGAGGTGGTGATCGACCGGCTCAAAGTCTCGCCCGATGCCAAGCAACGGCTGGCAGAATCGTTCGAGACTGCGCTGCGCCATGCCGATGGCCGCGCCCTGGCAGTGGAAATGGATACTGGCCAGCAGCATCTGTTTTCTGCCAAATTCAGTTGTCCGGTATGCAACTATGCCTTGTCCGAACTGGAACCGCGCCTGTTTTCCTTCAACAACCCGGTCGGCGCCTGCCCTAAATGCGATGGGCTGGGGCAGATTACCTTTTTTGATCCAGCACGGATTGTCGCCTTTCCGCATTTGTCACTGGCTTCCGGCGCGATCAAGTATTGGGACCAGCGCAATCAGTTTTACTTCCAGATGCTGACAGCACTGGCCAATCATTATGATTTCGATCTGGAAACGCCCTTCCAGCAACTGGATGAAAAAATCCAGCACATCATCCTGCACGGTTCCGGCAAGGAAAAAATCCAGTTCTCCTACTTGAATGAAGGTAACCGGGCTTCCCAGCAAAAGCATCCCTTTGAGGGCGTGATCCCCAATCTGACGCGCCGCTATAAGGAAACCGATTCACAAACCGTGCGTGAGGAGCTGGCGAAATTCATCAACTCGTGTACCTGCCCCGATTGCGAAGGCACGCGCTTATGCCGGGAAGCGCGCCATGTGCACGTCGATGAAAAAACCATCTATGAAATCAGCGCCTGGCCGCTCAAGCAGGCCAAGCTGTTTTTCGATCAGATGACGCTGGCGGGACACAAGCAGGCGATCGCCGAGCGCATCATCCGGGAAATCGCCAGCCGCCTGCAATTTCTCAACAATGTCGGGCTCGATTATCTGTCACTGGATCGCTCAGCCGATACCTTGTCAGGCGGCGAATCCCAGCGCATTCGTCTGGCGAGCCAGATCGGCTCCGGTCTGACGGGCGTCATGTATGTGCTCGATGAACCTTCGATCGGCCTGCACCAGCGCGATAACGGCCGCCTGCTGGAAACGCTGCAGCACCTGCGCAATCTCGGCAATAGCGTGATCGTGGTGGAGCATGATCAGGACGCCATTATGCTGGCCGATCATGTCGTCGATATGGGCCCCGGGGCCGGTGAACATGGCGGTCGTGTCATTGCTGAAGGCGCCCCCGCAGCGATCCAGCAAAACCCTGAGTCGCTGACCGGCCAGTATCTTGCCGGCAAATTGGCCATCCAGGTGCCACCAGCCCGCACTTCCCCCAATCCTGAGCGCATGCTGAAAATCACGGGCGCATCGGGCAACAACCTGAAGAACGTCGAACTCAATCTCCCCGTCGGCCTATTGGTCTGTGTCACGGGCGTATCGGGCTCAGGCAAATCCACCTTAATCAATGACACGCTGTATTGCGCCGTGGCGCGCCATCTCTACGGCAGCAGCACAGAACCCGCGCCTTATCAAGAACTGGATGGCATGGCCTTTTTCGATAAGGTGATCAACATGGATCAAACGCCGATCGGACGCACCCCGCGCTCCAATCCGGCCACTTATACCGGCCTGTTCACCCCGATCCGCGAGCTGTTTGCCGGTGTTCCGCAGGCGCGGGAGCGCGGCTACAACCCGGGGCGCTTCTCGTTCAACGTCAAAGGCGGACGCTGCGAAGCCTGCCAGGGCGATGGCGTGATCAAGGTGGAAATGCACTTTCTGCCTGATATCTATGTTTCCTGCGACGTGTGCCACGGCAAGCGCTACAACCGCGAAACGCTGGAAATTCAATACAAAGGCAAAAACATCAACGAAGTTCTGCAGATGACCGTGGAGAATGCCCATGCATTCTTCGATTCCGTACCGGTGGTGGCGCGCAAACTGCGAACCTTGCTTGATGTGGGACTGGGCTATATTACCCTCGGGCAATCAGCCACGACGCTGTCAGGGGGCGAAGCGCAGCGTGTGAAACTGTCGCTGGAGCTGTCCAAGCGCGACACTGGCCGCACGCTGTACATCCTCGACGAACCCACCACCGGCCTTCATTTCCAGGACATCGATCTACTGCTGCAGGTGCTGCACCGGTTGCGTGACCATGGCAACACCGTGGTCGTCATCGAACATAACCTCGATGTCATCAAAACCGCCGACTGGATCATCGATCTCGGCCCGGAGGGAGGCGATGGCGGCGGCCAGATCATCGCTGAAGGCACGCCGGAAAGCATCGCGCAAAACCCGGCCAGCGTCACCGGTGAATATTTGAAACCCATGCTTGCTGCAGCGAATACCAAGATGAGTACAAAGGTAAGCGCTTGAATCCGCGCGAACTGCTGCTCAATAGTTTTCAGGCTGCGCTTGCCGCAGCTGACCCGCTGCAGATTATCCCTGCTCATCTCCCGAGCCCACCCAAAGGACGCACGTTGGTTGTGGGCGCAGGCAAGGCTGCCGCCGCCATGGCGCAGGCAGTGGAAACACATTGGCCAGACGAGGCCAATCTGGCAGGCATTGTGATCACGCGTTATGGCCACAGCCTGCCTACCCGGAAAATTGAAGTCGTTGAAGCCGGTCATCCCTTACCTGACCAGCACGGCGAACTGGCTGCACGCGCAATGCTGGAAAAGGTGCAAACGCTCACTGCTGATGACCTGCTGCTCGCTCTGTTCAGTGGCGGCGGATCGAGCCTGCTGTCGTCGCCGATCGCGGGGGTGTCGATGGAGGAACTCAAAAGCATCACCCGGCAATTGCTGCTTTGCGGCGCTTCGATCCAGGAAATCAACACGGTACGCAAACATCTATCCGCCGTTCTCGGTGGCCGACTGGCCGCCGCCTGCCGCGCACCAATCCATTGCCTGATTATTTCCGATGTCACGGGCGACGACCCGACGCATATTGCCTCAGGCCCGTGCGCGCCTGATCCGACCACTTACGCTGACACGCTCGTTCTACTCAAACAGTATGCGATCAACGTTTCTCCTCAGGTGATGGCTATCCTGCAGGAAAGAAGCCAGCATGGTCAAGACGAAACGCCCAAGCCGGGTGATGCTGTTTTCAGGAATGTGCAAAATCACGTCATTGCCACTGCGCACCAGTCGCTGACGGCTGCTGAGCGTTTTTTTCGCGCGCACAACATCACCCCGCTGATACTGGGCGATACTGTCACCGGTGAGGCGCGTGAAGCCGCCAAAGTCTACGCTGCGCTGGCAAGAGAAATCCATCGCTACGGCCAACCGTTTAAACCACCTGTTGCGCTGATTTCCGGTGGCGAGACCACCGTAACGGTCAAAGGACCCGGCCGCGGGGGACGCAATGCCGAGTTTTTACTGTCGCTTGCCATTGCACTGGATGGTTTGCAAGGTGTTTATGCACTCGCCTGCGATACCGATGGCATTGACGGCACAGAACAGAATGCCGGGGCGATCATGACTCCCGATACCCTGGTTCGCGCACAATCCCTCGGCCTCGATCCCAATGCGCTGCTAAATGACAACGATGGCTATAGCTTCTTTCAACGACTCGATGATTTAGTCATCACCGGCCCTACGCGTACCAATGTGAATGATTATCGGGTGATTGTGGTTTCGTAGGGAATTTTGCCAATAATCAATGTCGTGTCAGCACACGGTGTAGTCTTGACATAGTCCGTTGCATACAATTATTTTTCTTGATGCGCGGCCTGAACCCCGATGCATGCGCGGTTGTCAGCTAAAATTTCGCTTACCTCCCCTCGTATGCCCTTTGCAGCGTTGCAAGGTCAAATTTCTTCATTTTGAGAAACGCCTGGGTAACTCGGGTCAACCGCTCAGGATCTTGATCCTCCATCATGCTGTCCATGATCGTGGGTACGATCTGCCATGAGAGACCATACTTGTCCTTGAGCCAGCCGCACTGTTCAGCCTCCGGAACGGCAGAAAGCTTTTCCCAGTAGTAGTCCAATTCTTCTTGTGTCTCGCAATAGACCATGAAGGAAATCGACTCATTGAACTTGAACAAAGGTCCAGCGCTGATCGCCATGAATGGCTGGCCGGAAAGCGTAAACGAGACAACATCGCAATCGCCCGACGGCGTGTTGTGCAGCGTAGTGATGCTCGTGATTCCTGAATCGGGAAAGATAGAACAGTAGAAATTTGCCGCTTCCCTTGCTTCTTTGTCGAACCAAAGATGCGGAATGATCTTGTTTCTGATCACTGCCATCGTATTCCTCCTTAATAAGGCTAACGTTTAAGCTCAGGGCCGTCGGCCCTGCAGTGAGTTGTTATGCGCGTACGCTAATGAGTTTTGACTTCGTTCAACACGCCATCTTTCAGTAGAAACTCCAAGGTCGTTACAGTGCGCCAAGCGAGCTTATAGCTTAACAGTTAAGAAGATTTTCCCAATGTACAGGATTTAAAGAGCATATCGACGGTTTGGTTATGTTGTTTACGCAATGCCTTGGCTTGCAGCTTATGAGCGGTGATGATGTTCTGGAGATACACCGCGTGTTTTCGTCCGCTTTGGGACGCGTCAAAGCTTTTTATAGGTTACCCCCCAAGCTTCCTGAGCGCCAGAAAAATAGCGTTCTGCACCACACCAAAACGGGCAGCATGCTCGTACTGGCGAGTGCAGTGATCGACTCACAATTCAACCTGTGTTCCCAGCTCAATTACACGGTTAGCTGGGATCTTGAACAGTGTCATGGCGCTAGAGGCATTGCGAGCCATCGCAATAAAAAGCTTCCCACGCCACGGCATCATACCCGGAAGATCAGTGGGGATAAGGGTTTCGCGGCTGAGAAAGAAGGAGGTCTCAAGCATATTGAACTTCACTCCTAGCGATTCACATTGAGCCAGCGTTGCTGGAACATCGGGTTCATCCTTGTAACCGAAATGGAAGAGCGCACGATAGAAGCCGTTTCCCAGCGAGGTCATTTCGGTGCGTTCATTCACAGGTATAAACGGAACATCAGCAGTGACCACCGTCAGCAGCACTACTTGTTCATGCAGCACCTTGTTATGCGCCAGGTTATGAAGCAGGGCATGAGGCACACCAGTGGATCGGGTAGTCAAGAAGACTGCTGTGCCCGGCACTTTGATCGGTGGATGCTTTGCGATATTGGTAACGAAAAAATCAATATCGATTGCATCAGCCTGAAGACGTTGAATCAGAACGTTTCGTCCTTTCTTCCAAGTGACCAGTAAGGTAAAGATAGCTGTTGCGATGAGCAGCGGGAACCAGCCACCGTGAATCACTTTCATGAGATTGGCGCTGACAAAGGCCAGGTCAATCACGAGGAAAACGGCGATGATTGCCGCTGCTGCTGCCCAATGCCAGCGCCACAGGCCATAAATCACAAAGAAGACCAATAGCGTATCAATGGCCATGGTAGCGGTTACGGCTATGCCATAGGCTGCCGCCAGATTACTGGAGGAACCAAACCCCACTACCAGCGCCACCACTCCCAACATTAGCAGCCAGTTCACAAACGGGATGTAGATCTGCCCCACTGCGCGCTCCGAAGTGTGCAGCATCTGCATCCGGGGAATATAACCAAGCTGGATAGCCTGCCGGGTGACCGAGAAGGCGCCTGTGATCACTGCTTGCGAAGCAATGACCGTTGCCGCTGTGGCAAGGGCAATTATGGGATAGAGCGCCCATGAGGGAGCCATCAGATAGAATGGATTGCGCGCTGCCATTGGATCACTGAGCAGCAACGCTCCTTGGCCAAAATAATTTAGCAGCAACGCCGGCCAGACAAATCCAAACCAGGCAAACTGGATCGGCCGCCGGCCAAAATGGCCCATGTCAGTATAAAGCGCCTCAGCCCCTGTGATCGCTAGCACCACAGTGCCCAGCACCAGAAATCCAAACCACCCATGATTTAGCAGTAGGTCGATACCATAGACCGGATTTATTGCCTTGAACACAAGAGGGTGCTGGATGATGTTGATTACCCCCAGGAGCGCCAATACCAGAAACCAACCTGCCATGATGGGACCAAACAGCCTCCCCACCCCGGCAGTGCCGCGCGGCTGAAACAGAAACAATAACACCAAAACAGCCAGCGCCAGAGGAATAACCCAAGACTCGAGTGCCGGAGCCGTAACCGCTATCCCTTCCACAGCGCTAAGTACCGAGATGGCCGGAGTAATCATGCCATCTCCATAAAAGAGCGCCGCGCCAAACAATCCAAGTGAAGCCAAGAGCCAGCGTAGCCGTGCATTGTCTTTCTCTATCCGCTGCGTCAGGGCAATCAGCGCCATGATGCCGCCTTCTCCCTTGTTGTCAGCGCGCATCATGAAAAGCACATACTTGAGTGACACCACAATAGTCAGCGCCCAGCAGACCAGCGAGAGAACACCCAGGATGTTTTCTGGCTCCGGTGAAAGGGCATGCGCGCCATTGAAAGCCTCCTTCATGGCATAGAGGGGGCTGGTGCCAATGTCGCCGTAGACGACGCCTATTGCTCCCACCATGAGCGGTAGCATGATATTTTTGCTGGAAAGCTGAGGGGGTTGGGATATTGTCATGATATGAGAAATTGGGCGGGCAATGTATTTGCCAGTCTATACCAATTAATTGAAGATTTTTGAAATAGTGTGATGCGACTTGAATTTAACTTTATTCAGTTCGATATCCACCTTTGGCTTTACTCTCTTTTGTAAAGAAACAGCCTATGGAGTCCGTGCCCAGTCACAATCAGTGCCCGTCAACCTCAGGTATGATACGCCCTGCATGCGTCGACAACAGGGTGTTAACCAGATGGGGCCACGAAGATGAAGGGCAGCAACTCCTGCTTTCTCTGAATTTCAGCTTTAACAGGCTGTTGAAAAACTACCTGCATTGCCGCTGTGGTGTTAAAAACAGGCTCAGAATGCTCATTTATTGGGTACAAGCTCCGTTTTTTCGCCTGTTTTTGCCTTGCATCGGCTGCCTCGAATACGTTTTTCAACGGCCAGTTAACCGTCCTATTTCTTGGCAACTGCGCTCTTGAAAGTTGCGCCGGCAGTGAATTTTGGTACAGTTGTTGCAGCGATGGAAAGCTTCTCGCCTGTCTTGGGGTTCTTGCCTTCACGGGCAGCACGCTGGGCTATTTTAAACGAACCGAAACCGGGTAGTGATATATCCTCACCATTGGCAATAGTTTCAACAATGGTATCCAGCACTGCATTCACGGCCCGTCCTGCATCGGCTTTGGTTAAATTGGTGCGAACGGCAATTTGTTCAATCAGTTCTGTCTTGTTCATGCTGAGAGTGCTCCTGTTAATTGAGAAACGCGCAGTATAACCGTTTGGATTTTATTTTCATCATGAAACTGATGATAAAGCCCTCATCGAAATTCTTTTATGGAATCAGATCGGCAGTTGCTGGCAATGGATTTGCCATCACTCCACTCTCTCAGGAATTGGAGTCTCCGATAAACCCGGAACGATTCAACAAATCATTGTTATTCGCTAAATGAGTGTTTTATACTGAACAACTCATCATGTACTCAAAGTACCTGTCATGACAACCGTCATTTCATTCGCTTCTTCTGGCCTATCAATGCTGCCTTATCTACAGCAAGTTGAGATTGATTCTGTTGTCGTGTGCATGCTACCCCCATTACCGTATCGCATTCCCGCCAATTTTTCCTTGCCTGCGGACGAAGATGCCGAGAAAGGCTTGAATCTTGATACTTATCTGGTGCGCAATAAAGCGGCAACGCATTTCTTTCGTGAAGCTGGGGATTTCATGGCTATCTGCGCGAAATTCTCGCGGATAGCCGATATGGCGAACGGGCGCCGGTCAGCGATGCTGCCGCATTGGCGACAGGTATCGCGCGCTGATGCCAAAGTTTCATTTGTTGACCCGGTAGATTGACGATCATGGCAGCCCTGCCGATCTGCTCGCTCGCGATGATTGTGCGCACACTCGAGGGAGGTGGAATGCAGCGCATCGTTCTACTGTTGGCTGAAGCGTTTGCGAAGACCGGCATTCAGGTCGAGGTCCTGACGGGCCATGACGCCGGAACGATCTCCAAGCTGCCGCCAGGTGTGAGCATTCGATGTCTGCCTCGCAGCAATGTGCTCTCCAGCGACCTTGCATTGCTCAAGGCGCGTCCTCACGATGCGCTCCGACTATTGCCCCTTCTGACGCCCCTGAAGCCGGACATGTTCCGGCGCCTCCCTGCGCTTATAGAATATCTGCGTACTGCGAGGCCCAACGCTATTCTAGCAGCAGGAACACAGTCCAATCTTGCGGCAATCATCGCACGCGCCGCCGCCGGCATCCCTGCCCGGCTGGTAGTCAGCGAGCACAATACGCTGTCAGTCGTGGCGCACCGTGGCCACGGCGTGTTTCGCCGGGCCTACCCTGGACTCGTCCGGCGCTTCTACCGGGAAGCCGACGCGATCGCTGCCGTATCCCGCGGCGTAGCGCAGGATCTGGCGCAGGCAGCGGCTCTTCCCGAGGAACGGATTACGCTGATCTATAACCCTGTCGATACTGAAGCGATTGTCCATGCCGGTGAAATGCCGGCCGAGCATCCCTGGCTCACTGACCGCTCTCGTCCAATTATTCTCGGCGTCGGTCGCCTGCACCGCCAGAAGGATTTCCCCACGCTTATTCGTGCCTTTGCCATCGCGCGCAAGGAACGTGATCTGCGGCTGGCTATTCTGGGTGAGGGCGGCGAACGCAAGAAGCTCGAGATGCTTTGCCACCAACTCGGCGTACAAGACGCTATTCTTATGCCTGGCTTCGTCGACAACCCTTTCGCCTGGATGAGTCGCGCCTCGCTATTTGTCTTGTCGTCGGCATGGGAGGGCTTTGCGCTAGTGCTGACGGAAGCGTTGGCGAGCGGATGCCCCGTGATCAGTACCGATTGTCCGAGCGGCCCGCGCGAGATCCTGCAGGACGGCGCCTACGGCCCGCTGGTACCGATCGGAGATCCTGAAGCAATGGCGAACGCGATACTTACAACCCTAGCGGCTCCTCCGGACGCGGCACGCTTACGGGCACGCGCTGCCGAGTTTTCGGTCGACGCCACCGTCGCAGGCTATCGCAGACTGCTGGAAGATGCGACAGTCGCTGCCAAGTAAATCAAAATTACTCCATTATTAACATTGAGACTATAGAACAACCTTATTTCCCCCTCTTTTCCCTGGTCATTTTGAGATCATTCCATCCATCAGATTTATCTCAAGGCAAGCAAGAGCGTGTGAGCCCGGTTCATGGCTGATCAAACCGAAGCAATATAATGGGTACGGTCACGGATCATAATAGAGAGCGACAGCGAAGACCAGCAATCAACGTCTATGGCCTTCACCCACTTAGAAGGGTTTAATCGCCACCTTCAAGACACCATCCCGCTGGTTCGCGAACAGATCGTACGCGGAGACGATGTCATCCAATTTGTAATGATGCGTCACCAGCGCCTCGAGATCGACACGACCAGATTCAACTACGTTCAACAGTCTACGCATACGCTCTTTGCCCCCTGGGCAGAGCGCCGTATTAATACGATGATCGCCCAAACCTGCGGAGAATGCGGATAACGGAATGGTCAGGTCGCTGGAATAGACACCGAGACTCGACAACGTGCCACCTGGTTTCAGTACGCGCAGCGCTGATTCAAAGGTCGCTTGAGTACCTAACGCTTCAATGGCCGCATCGACTCCCCGGCCCCCGGTGAGTTTCATGATCTCGCTGACAACATCGCAGTTCTTGAAGTTCATAGTAACGTCGGCGCCCATCATTTTCGAGATACCCAGGCGATGATCATTACCGTCAATGGCGATGATGGTAGTAGCTCCCAGCAAGCGCGCGCCGGCCGTCGCACACAAGCCAATCGGGCCTTGTGCGAATACCACGACCGTGTCGCCGATCTTGATATTGGCGTTTTCCGCACCTTTGAATCCAGTGGACATGATGTCCGGACACATTAGCACTTGCTCATCAGTCAAACCATCGGGAACGGGTGCAAGATTGGCCTGTGCATCCGGGACCAGAACGTACTCCGCCTGAGTCCCGTCGATCAGATTGCCAAAGCGCCATCCCGCCGTCGCCTTATAGCCGTGGGATCCGCATTGCCCTGTCGGAATCAGGTAGCTGCCATCCTGGGAGGGGTAGCCATCCTGGCAAGCGTAGGAAGTGAAACTGGGGCAAATCGCGCCAGCGATCACGCGCTGGCCCTCCTTGTATCCCTGAACCGCACTTCCAAGTTTTTCTATCACCCCCACAGGTTCATGACCGACAGTCAGACCCTTGGCTACTGGATATTCTCCTTTGAGAATGTGAACATCCGTGCCACAGATGGTGGTTGTGGTTATTCTCACCAACGCATCGTTGGGACCAATATCCGGAATGGGTTTGTCAACCAGCTCAATCCGGCCAGGGCCAATGAATACAGCCGCTTTCATCATGGCAGTCATAACTTTCTCCTTAATTATAGTTGAACATAATCATTGTTTTGGGGCGACGAAGATTCCTGTGGTCTGTAACGTTATGGGTCATCACATATGAAATATCGAGAATACTTGCGCGATCATCAGAGAATTTGGAAAAAATAACGTCGATTTCTTGTATAGTTAGCCGCGCTATCCTTCTGAAAACAATCCAAATCAAATCATTTCACTTCGTGGCTTGTGACAAGGATGATCAGTTCCCCCTCGAAGATATTTACGCAAAAAAGCAGACACCTTGGCTTCATATTCTCTGGGATTATGTTCATGAAGATTGACATGGGCAGCACCCTCGACGATCCACAGCTCCTTTGGCTGATTGGCCGATTCAAACAGGCGTTGAGTCTCTGCTACGGTGGGATGCCGATCTTCTGCGCCCGACACGATGAGCGCCGGGCTACATAATGCAGGAAGATTAGCAATAGGACGAAGCTGGTCTGCTGTGACGCCCAGTCGAAAGGGTAGCTGCCAAAGAAATAGCGGTGTAAACAGTCCCCCGAGTGGACCAAGCCGCTTCTCAAGCCTGCGAGTAATCGCCTCCTCAATGGTCAGATACATCGATTCCAGCACCACGGCACTGGGAGCAGGCGACACTTTCGAAAGCACGAGCGATGCAGCGCCTAGCGAAACGCCAATCACCGCGATCTTTTCATCCGGGAATGTCTCTGTCAGATAGCGCATGGCAGCTTTGACTCCCTCAGCCTCCTGATAACCGAAGGTGATACGTTCACCACGGCTTTCACCGTGAGCAGGAAGATCGATGAGCATAATCGAGTAACCCGCCTGAAAGAGAAATCGAGCACGCCCAAGCATCTGACGTCGATCACCACGCACACCATGGAGTAATAAAACAATACCCAGTCCCGGTGTACCGCGTGCAAACCACCCTGAAACCGATTCGTTCGACAAGCTTTGCAAGGTAACGGACTCAGCGTGCAGTTCGATAGGCGCAGCGCCAACGGATCCGTTAGCAGGCCGGCTGAGCACGTCGCCAGCACCTATAACTAGCAGACCAAACACTGCGGTAAAAGTTGTCAGCGTGATAAAGATCTGATACATGATTGATATGAATGTTTGAGGTTAACTGATCATTGGTCACTGAAGGCCGTCAAGAATCTGCAAGCATAGTTTGCAGGTATCCACCAGATCGGATGGCGAAGTCGAGTTGGCGGGATGTTCACCGGTGAAGGATGCAATATCGCCGCATGGGTGCCAAGGAAAATAAGAGTTTGAATGGCATAGATCATTTCACGTTATGAATTATGAATGACGAACTGACAAGGTTATCAAAAACCGCACCTGTTTTCCCGATAGGAATCGATGGTAATGGATTTCCGTCACCTTACCAAGCACCGCCGATGCTCATAGCTGAATACTGCCTCATACCTTAATACATCAATTCCTTATCCAGCGCATAGCCGCATCGCGCGCCAGCAGACCGATGTCAATGAAAACGCAAGCTCATATCTGGCCAGTTAAGAATGATTCAGAATATATGGGATTGAAGAGCATATCGCCGGTTTGGCTTTGTTGTTTAAGCAAGGCTTTTACCTGCGCCGACGTATGCTCGAGGGGATTGAGATCAGAAGAACAAACGGACAGGTATTCAAGGGCGTGCCCGGCGTTTTGCTGGCTAAGAAATTATTTTATTTCTATATTGAAAATGGATGACGGGAAAATCATACCTATCTTTTACTAAACCCCCAGCATAGCTGGGGGCACATGCTTTTTGCCACGACTAATGAGGAGATTTGGCGCCAGATTCACGCATATGACTCATGGCTTCTTCGACATGCTGGGTGGCCACATCGGCATGACCCATCTCAGCATGCTTGATACCTTCTTCTAAATGCTTGATAGCCTCATCCATATGAGCATCAGCCCCCGATGCGCTCGCGGCTTTAGCGTGTTCCAGACTTTCCTTGGCATGATCGAGGACATCCTTGGCATGACCCATTTTTCCATGTTTCACGGCCTCCTCAGCATGTTCCAATGCTTCCGCCTTATGGCCAGCATCTGATGCAAAAGTCTGAGTGCTCAAGAAAAATGTTAACATTCCAATTGCAATTATAGTTGATATCGCTTTCATGACCATTACTCCTTATTCTGTTTAAGATTAATAATGTCAAAACACTCTTGATCGTGCTATCCAACTCTGCAACTGCCAGAAAAGAGCCAGTCCGCTTAATATTCTTTTCAGACTTAACAGCACGCATTTTCTTTATAACATATATTGTAAGAAAACAATATTGCCAATGTGACTAAACCGTCCATAAAAGCAATGAATTTGAATCTCGGCCGCCCATGAAGTGGTTAGCTGTTGTAAAGTAATACAGATAGATTTCTACTCTTCTCATTATCATCATTTTTATTACGAATACCCATGACATCCGCTGAATCGACGGCCATTTTCACGCGCTCCTGGTCATTGTACGATCTGATCACAGAGCATAACTACATGTTCCATCAGGAGATCTATAGCGGAGTTTGTGATCTCCTCAAGCTACGTAATGATCCCGGGCAATATCGCCTGCTGGATTTAGGATGTGGCAATGCACGCTATTTGGCGCCCTGTCTGAAGCGGTCTCCTCCCTCGCTGTATGAGGGAGTGGATTTATCCGAGGCGGCGCTTGCTGAGGCGCACGGCTATCTGGCAGGGTTTCCTGGTCCGGTTACACTGACGCACAGCGATCTGCTGGAAACAATCGAGTCGACCGACAAAACCTGGGACGTCATCTTTACGGGGTTTGCTGTCCATCATCTCATGCCCGAGGAAAAGGCGCGCTTTTTCCGTGCAGCCGGGCGCTGCCTCGCAGAAAGCGGCTGGTTGATTCTGGTAGATGTCGTGCGTGAGGAAAACCAAAGCAGGGAAAATTACCTGGAAGGTTATCTGAAATTCATGCGTGAAAACTGGATCAAAATACCTCCGGATCAATTGGAGGAAGCCTGCATGCATGTGCAGGGCTATGACTACCCGGAATGTCTTTCCACTTTGCAGGAAATGGCGCGAGCCGCCGGTTTGAACGCCAATCGTATGATCAGTCGTTACGGTCAGCACTATACACTTTTATTTGCGCGCTCCAGCCTGCCAGAAATCCATTACTAGTCCATTAAATCATTATGCTGCAACAACTTACCCTGCTGTTCCCATTCTGGATGATATTGACGAGCGCCATGGCGCTATACTGGCCAGAGTGGTTGCTTCCGCTCAACCAGGGATCTGTCATGGTATTAATACTGGCCTTTATCATGCTATGCATGGGGCTAACTTTAACCTTTGACGACTTTCGCAGAATCGCACGCATGCCGAAAGCGGTAGCAGTCGGCTTTGTGGCGCAATATTCGATCATGCCCGTGCTGTCATGGGGAATAGCTCATGCGCTCAACCTGCCGCCCGATTTTGCCGTCGGCCTGATTCTGGTCGGCTGCTGTCCAGGCGGCACTGCTTCAAATCTGGTGACCTATATTGCCAAGGCAGATCTGGCGCTTTCAGTGGTGATGACAGTATGCTCCACAATGGCAGCTATCCTTTTTACCCCGCTATTGACACAACTATTTGCTGGTGCGCTGGTACCCGTTGATACCTGGATGCTGTTCACGCAAACCCTGCAAGTCGTGATTATCCCGGTCATCCTGGGTGTTCTGCTCAATCGCTGGGCACCGCAGCTCGTGCAACGCTTCATGCCGGTTGCACCACTGCTATCGGTACTCGGAGTATGCATGGTTTGTGCAGTCGTATTTGCCGCTCATGCAGAATCCATTCTGAATCATGGCTCGCAATTGATTCTGGCAGCAGCCTTGCTGCACGGAGGCGGCTTCCTGCTGGGTTATTATTTTGCCTGCGTCGCGGGTTATCAATTCCAGAGCGCCCGCACGATTTCCATTGAAGTCGGGATGCAAAATTCCGGGCTTGCCATTGTATTGGCCAAACAGACTTTTCCATTGCTGCTGTTAGCACCGGTGGCAGGCGCGGTCTCGGCTGTCATGCACTCCCTGCTGGGGAGTCTCTTGGCAGTGCTATGGCGGGCGCGATTACCTCAGCAACAAGCGGCCGCTGCGCAAGCTCCTGACATTCAGTCAGGACCTGATTTCACAAATGCTGCAACAGTGAAAGAAACCGGCCAGGCAAGCTGCAATCTGGAGCCGGAATGATCCGCTATTTATCAAAGTAGTCCTACAAAATAAGCAGATGGAGTTAAACCCTCCCCCTCCAGCTCGTTCAGCTTGCATTCATTCTCTTCGATGTATCGTTGCCGCAACCGGTTGAGAATCTGCTCAACATAGCATGTCACCATGAAAAAACTTCTGCTGCTTCTTGTTGCCATAATTTGCTTAAGCGGCTTCCGCGCGCCCAATGGGAATATTATCTCCAGCGGTGATCTGGCCGATAAATTGCTTGCCAATTTAGGCGAACCGCAAGCGCGTATCCACCTCGGCACCTTTCACTACCGGGGAAATATTTATATCACCAGTGAAACCTGGACCTACAAAATAGGCCAATACAACCATCGCTTCATCATTCAGAATGGCCGGATCGTTGCTGATGACTGGTCGAGGTTTTAATCAACGAGTGATCCGCTAACGAGCACCTTCCAGATTTCCCCGGTTAAAACACGTTTTTTCTGCCATCCGTTTTTCATCACTGGACGTTTTGGTCACAGAATGGCAGAGTATTGCCCATGCCACGTTAAAAGAACGAATAGAGGGCAAGCATCATGAAGATCCATCAGCTGACTGAAGAGCAGGCCTATACCAGTTTACGCAGCAGCGCCAACGGCTTGTCAGAGCAGGAGGCGCAACGACGGTTGCGGGAGTATGGTCCGAATCGCGTAGAGGAAATCGAAAAGAAGCACCTGCTGCCAAGCTTTATCCAGGAATTCACTCATTTCTTTGCGCTCATTTTATGGTTGGCCGCCATACTGGCTTTCATTGCTGAGTGGAATGCGCCAGGCCAGGGCATGGCAATGCTGGGCTATGCCATTATTGGCGTGATCATCATCAATGGCGTATTTTCGTTCTGGCAGGAATATCGCGCACAGGAAGCGGTTGCAGCGTTACGCGATCTGCTGCCACCTCAGGTCAAAATCATGCGTGATGGTGGTATCAGGCAAATTCCAGTGAGTGAACTGGTGCCGGGAGATGTCATCCATCTGACAGATGGTGATATCGTGCCGGCTGATTGCCGCTTGCTCGAGGCCTTTGGCGTGCGCGTCAATAATGCCACGATCACCGGGGAATCCCTCTCCAGAGCGCGCGACACTAGCCGTTCCAGTGAAGATGAAGCACAAAACAGCCACAATGTGTTGCTTGCCGGCACCGTCATGGTTTCCGGCGAAGCCAAGGCACTGGTTTACGCAACAGGCATGCACAGCGAATTTGGCAAGATTGCCCACTTGACTCAGGTAACGAGCGCCATCCTGTCGCCGCTGCAGCTGGAAATCATACGGCTGAGCCGCCTTATCGCCATGCTGTCAGTATGCTTTGGCATCGTGTTTTTCTTGATCGGCCTGTGGTTGGAACTGCCTTTCTGGACAAACCTGATTTTTGCAATAGGCATTATCGTTGCCAATGTACCAGAAGGATTGCTGCCAACGGTTACGCTGGCATTAGCCATGGCCACTCAGCGCATGGCAAAGAAAAATGCATTGGTGCGCCATCTCCCTGCGGTGGAAGCACTGGGTTCCACCACAATCATTTGCACAGACAAAACCGGCACGCTGACGCAAAACCGCATGACCGTGAAGAAACTATTTCTGTCTGGGGAATTCCACCTTCCTGGAGAGGCTAATCGATTGCAGGGTCACCCGTTATTAGCCGTAGCCAGGTACTGCCACAACCTCAAACAAGGAGAAAGCCACGGCAAACAGACTTTGCTGGGTGATCCAATGGAAGTCGCGTTGTTTGAACTGGCGCAGATGGCCATGGCCGTTTACCCTGATCACACCCAGATCGCCGAAATTCCTTTTGATACCGACCGCAAACGTCTCTCACTGTTATACCGAACACCCGATGGTGACAGACTATATTGCAAAGGGGCGCTGGAGACGGTCCTGCCACTTTGTCAGGATATTTATCTGGAAAGCGGCATACAACCTCTGGATGAGTCCCAGCGGCAGCATCTGCTCGATGCGCAGGAAGACATGGCAGAACAGGGGCTGCGAGTGCTTGCATTGGCTTTCCGCTGCTGTCCGCCACAAGCCGAAGCTGAGCATCTGGAAGAAAAACTCACGCTGTGTGGTCTAGTGGGAATAGAAGATCCTCCCCGGATAGAAGTTCCCGCCGCCATTGCCCGGTGCCGTTCCGCAGGGATCAAGGTCATCATGGTTACGGGTGATCATCCCCATACTGCTCGGGCAATTGCCAGGGAAATCGGCCTGGCGCAAGATCCAGTGATCATTGCAGGCGATGAACTCCGCCGCTTGTCCCCAATTCAACTGCAACTGGCGCTGGATGCCCAGGACATCATCTTTGCCCGGGTGGGAGCCGACCAGAAAATGCGCATCGTGCAAGCGCTGAAGAAGAAAGGTGAAATCGTCGCGGTCACCGGTGATGGCGTCAATGATGCGCCCGCGCTGAAAGCCGCAGATATTGGCATCAGCATGGGGATCTCCGGAACGGATGTCGCCAAGGAATCTGCCGACATCATTTTGCTCGATGATAATTTTGCCCATATTGTCTCGGCCATTGAGGAAGGGCGGACAGTTTTTGAGAATATCCGTAAATTCATGACCTATATTCTCACCTCAAACGTGCCTGAGCTCGTTCCTTATCTCGCTTTTACGCTATTCAAGATTCCATTGCCGCTAACCATCGTGCAAATCCTCGCAGTGGACCTGGGTACCGATCTCCTGCCAGCGCTGGCGCTTGGCGCGGAGACGCCGCACAACGATATCATGCAGAAGCCACCGCGCCCGCGCAACGAGCGCTTGCTTCACTGGCCTTTACTCGGGCGCGCTTATCTTTTTCTAGGCATGATAGAAGCAGCGGCTGCCATGGCGATGTTCTTTTATGTCCTGAATAATGGGGGCTGGCAATATGGACAAATGCTGTCTGCCGATCATCCACTTTATTTGCAGGCCACCACCGCATGCCTGTCGACCATTATCGTCATGCAGATCATGAATGTTTTCATCTGTCGCCATCCGACAGAATCTGTCTTTCACTTTGCGTGGTTGGGTAACCGTTTACTGCTGCTGGGTGTGGCAACAGAAATTGGCTTGATCCTGCTGATTGTCTATACTCCATGGGGCAACCGCCTGTTTGGTACCGCACCCATCAGCTTGGATATCTGGTTATATGCCATTCCCTTTGCTTTGGCCATGTTGATTCTGGAAGAGTTGCGGAAGGTCCTGCTACGCTACATAAGCAAGCAGAACTACTGATTTCGTGTCACTCCGCTGATTTCTCTCTTTTTACTCTGGCCACTAACGTAAACATAGATCAACGCGCTGGCTATTGCCGCAAAAAAGCACCACACGGAAGCAAACGTTTCTTCATAAGCATAAAATGCCACAAAGAAGCCCAGCGAGATCACGATTCCCGTGATGTTCAGACTCCGATTACTTGACAGGATGAATGGCACACAAGTCGCAAATAAATACATGACGAGCACAAATTGCTGACCTTCAACCTTATGCAAGTAGCGAATGCTGCCATTGACGATATAGGTTATGATCGGCTCG
Source organism: uncultured Nitrosomonas sp. (assembly GCA_964554625.1). Lineage (GTDB taxonomy): Bacteria > Pseudomonadota > Gammaproteobacteria > Burkholderiales > Nitrosomonadaceae > Nitrosomonas. The sequence continues at coordinate 24,930 of CAZKPL010000001.1, forward strand.
CCGATCAAGCCAACGATGGTATAGGCCGCTAAACCCACGCCCGCCACTATCATTGATGTCATAACCTTTCTCGTCCGGTTATCCGTTTCACCCAGGCGAATAGCGAATGGCGCATAAAACGGCCATATCACGCCAATAAAAATCCCGTATAAATTACCTAGCCATAATTGCGCCTGCGACATCTCCCCACTCTCCAGAACGACCCATAACACCCCTTCCGTCAGCTGCTGGAGCGCAAATATCAATGGGATGAACGCGATAAAAATATCTTTTCTATCCCTGACTTTCCTGACCGCACTCACACCAACGGCCACAAGCGCACCGCTGGCAATAAAACTGGCTTCTGCTGAAAAACACATGGTGTAATGGCTATCCTAAAAATTGGCTGGCAAATCGATTGCCGAGATATCCTGATAATGGATACAGCGAGACACGTCATGGCTAGAAATGACACCAATCAGGTAAACCTCGGAAAAACCGGGTATATTAACTCAAATTCGTTAAGCAAGGCCGCTCTACTCGAATTTGGCTCATGATTCAAAAGTAACAGGATAGCATTGCGAATAACTGCCAGAGAGCATAGGTAATTTCAATACTGGTGGCAATCATTGCGGCATATGATTGCTATGTAGTCTGATCAGGCATTCTTGATAACGCCATCTTCCAACTCCACCACGCGATCAGCAATATCCAGAATACGATAGTCATGCGTCACCAGCAGGATGGTGGTCTGCGATTCCTTGGCCAATCGTTTAAGGATAGCGACCGCCTCATGACCACTTTGTTTGTCTAGAGAGGCCGTCGGCTCGTCAGCCAGAACAATTTGAGGCTGCCCCACCAAAGCCCTTGCAATCGAAACACGTTGACGCTGCCCGGCCGAAAGCTGATCCGGTTTGTAATTTAGCCGTTCGCCAAGCCCTACGGCTCTCAGCATTTCCGCTGCGCGGTCAAGTCGTTGCTGCTCGGTCATCCTGTTTTGCATCTCCAGGGTCATGCAAACATTTTGCAGCGCAGTAAGCGATTTAAGTAAATTATGCTGCTGAAAAATATAGCCGATCTGCTGGCGAACCCTAACCTTAACCTGTTCGTTGCTGTTAATCAGTTGCTGATCGAGCACCTCCACACTACCGTGATATGCCTGGCGCAAGCCCCCGATAATGGTTAGGAAAGTTGTTTTACCGGAACCGGAAGGTCCGGTCATCAGCACGATCTCGCCTTTATAAATTGAAATCGTGACGTCCTTTAAGACCGGTTGCGTCAGAGTGCCGCTGCCGAAACTGAAATTCAGGTCATGAACATCGATGACGACAGACATCAGAACATATCTGCCGGATTAGCAGCTTTCAATTTGTGTATTGCCAGAAATCCTGCCATTGCACACATGGAAAGAATAAACATAAACACGGTTATGACTTTGCTGAAGGTCATCGGCATTGGCATGAATATTTGGGATTCAGCCAGCTGATATAAACCAACAGAAAGAACATAACCCGGAATAAATCCCAGTAACGCCAGAAAAAAAGCTGAAGCAAACACGACGCGAATAAAATAACCATGTTCATAACCCATGGCTTTCAGCGTTGCAAACTCATTCCGATGATTGGTAATGTCCGTGAAAAGAATCTGATAAACAATGACCAAACCGACTACCAGCCCCATCACTGTACCAAAACCAAAAATAAAACCAATAGGCGCCATATTTGCCCAGTAATCTTTTTCATGTTGCAGCAGTTGTTCGTAGGTAAAAATATTGACGAACTCATTCAACTGACCACTCAGTTCGGCTTGCGCCTGTTTTGCTGATGAGCCAGGATGAAGCCTGATAACACCCACATCGATATTGCTGAGACTCCTTTCTGGAAAAATACGCATGAAATTCAAATCGCTTGTGGCAACATTACCATCGGCGGCAAAAGATACCCCCAAACGGAAAAAACCAGTAATCATGACTTTATAATCGTTAATTTCTGTCTTATTGCGACCCGCCTCCAGCAATGGGCGAACCGGTCCGAATTCTGGGCGGGAATATTCGTCAAACAACACTGTATCCTTGAGCTGCAATTCGGTTCGCTTGTTTTGAATATCTTCGATATCGAATATCCTGGAATCGGGATCAAAGCCGTATACCATCAACGTTCTTTTGATCTGGGTTTCGATATTCTTGAAAGGCGCGAGCGCCAAATAGAGTGGATAAGCCTCGGCGACCGCCGGATTCCCCAAAGCACGCATAAGCTCGCTACGCTTGAATTGGGTCGAACGCCACATTGCCTCACTCTGCTTGTGCACCAGAAACAGATCGCCGTTCAATTTTATCGGTGCAGAGGCGGCGCTGGCATAAAGCGAATCCCTGAATCCCAATTGCATGAACACCAGCATGCAGGCAAACAACACCCCGCAGGTCGCCGCGATCAACTTGGTTCGATCAAAAATCAACTGCCGCCAGGCTAGGCGTGCAGGAAAATAAAACCAGGCAGTGACATTCATGGTGCAATCCGCACCCAGACCTGCCGGAAGATCTGGTGTTGTAATTCGGCAACTGCTTCAGCCTCAAGCGTAAGACGCACCTCGATGATGCGATTATCCCTGTCTGCTAATGGATCCGTGTCATTCAAGTCATTCTTTTTCACCAGGAAGCCCAATTCTCTGACCTTGGCATGATAACTCCGCTTGAAACCCGGGGCATGGATACAGCCTTTTTGTCCTACTTTGACTTGAGGCAAATCCGATTCATAAACTTCTGCAACGACATCGAGCCGGGTTAAATCGGCTATTTCCAGAAGGGCATTATCACTGATTCGCTCTCCTGGCCAGGTAAGAATCTTTAAAACAGTACCGGTAATCGGGGCGTAAATAAGTGTATTTTCCAGCGCTGCTTCTGAAATTTTCTGTTCGGATCGAGCATTGGCTATTTCAGCCGCCAAATGCTTCAGGTTCGCATCGGATTGTTCAAATGCCAGACGTTTGGCATCCGCAAGAGAAACGCTGGCAGCAGCACTTTGCTCAAGCGACCGATAGCGAAGATACTCCCTTTTATTAAAAGCCAGCGCGACCTCCTCAACAGCTCGCTGGGCTTCCAGCACCTTAATGCGGGTTCTGGCTGCGTCAACTTCAGCCTTCTTTTTAGTATAGTCGGAAAGGATCGCCAGTTTTTCACCTGCTTTGACCCGATCTGCTTCCTGAAAAAAGAGCTGCTCAACCTTGGCGCCTTCAGGACCGGCATTATGGGAAACTTTAATGACCCTCGAGCGAGGCTCAATACGGCCTAGCGCGCCAATTCCCTGTTTTGTCCCGAACGTGCACTGCATTTCAGCAACAGCACTGGAGCTTGCGAGAACAAAACCTGCAATGACAAAAAAATAATAATTGACCTTACTGTACATGAATCATTTTCAATGCGGGTTAAAAAGACCATATCTTGAATGTATCTGCTATACATGCTTGAAACAGGCTAAAGCAGCGACACCATTTTATGATGGCGCACGGACAGCACAATGGGCCAATCCAGATCGGCCATATGGCTCTATCTTGGCCGCGCCAGATACCTAGCGCGGCTAAAGCTTACAAAATCAACTCACCCACACGGTTTTAATATTCACAAACTCGCGAATGCCGTGATAACACAGCTCCCTCCCAAACCCGGACTCTTTGATACCGCCAAATGGTAAACGTGGATCGCTTTTGACGACGCCATTAACGAAAGTACAGCCCGCCTGGATTTTCCGGGCAACGGCTTCACCTCGCGCCGTATCGCGGGTCCATACGCTTCCACCGAGACCAAATGAAGTGTGATTGGCCAATTGAATTGCTTCCTCGGTATTTTTTACGCGCACCAGCGCCGCTACTGGGCCAAACAATTCTTCATCAAAGGCAGGCATGCCGGGACGTACGTGATCCAGGATGGTCGGTGCGTAATAAGCGCCTTGTGCGCTGATAAATTCACCGCCGGTCAGAAGTGTGGCGCCCATGGCCAGGCTGCGTTTGACTTGTGCATGCAAGCTGTCCCGCAAATCGGTGCGCGCCATTGGTGCGATGCTGGTGGATTCGGCTTTGGGATCGCCGCTGCGTAATTGATCTACCTCTGTTTTAAAGTGCCGCACGAATGAATCAGCGATGGCATCCACAAGAATAAAGCGTTTGGCGGCAATACAGCTTTGCCCCATATTCTGGAAACGGGCAGTGATTGCCTGGGCTGCGGTGAATTCGAGATCCGCATCATCGAGCACAATAAAGGGGTCAGATCCGCCTAGCTCAAGGATGCATTTCTTCAAATGCTGACCGGCAATCGCCGCCACGCTGCGTCCAGCCGTGCTGCTGCCGGTCAAGGTGATGGCAGCGATACGGGGGTCGGCAATGACCGTTTCAGCTTGTGCAGCCGTGATCATCAATGTACGAAACGTATTTTCCGGAAAGCCCGCTTCGCGAAACGCTTCTTCCAGCGCAAGCGCACAGCGCGGCACGTTAGAAGCATGTTTCAATACCACGGTATTGCCCGCCATCATCGCGGGCGCTGCGGCGCGTATCAGCTGCCAGAAAGGAAAATTCCACGGCATAATGCAAAACAGCGTCCCTAGCGGCTGATAAACGACGAGGCTACGGCTGGCATCGGATGCAATATCTTCATCAGCCAGATAAGTTTTAGCATACGCTGCATAATGTTCGCAACCCAGTGCGCATTTGTCGATCTCCGCCCTGGCTTCTTTCAGTAATTTCCCCATTTCATCGTTGATCAGATTGGCATAGTAATCGCGGCGTTGACGAAAAACCTCTGCCAGTTCCCGCATATAAACCGATCGCTGCTCAAAACTGAGCAGCGCCCAGCCTGCCTGAGCCGACTCGACCTGGCTTAAGACGGTATCGATCGCATCAGTTTCCCATGTGGAAAAGGATTGGATAATTTCCCCCGTGGCGGGATTGATTGAAAGCATGGACATCGCTGAAACAACCTTAAAAAATCGTTTTCACGTATAGTTGATCATTATCAAATAATATCCCTGCACTAAGCGGGATAATTTCGATTTCATCAATGATTTCCTCCTGACGCAATCTGTTGACAGTCAGCCACATTTTTACTTATATGGACAGGAGCGTCGTTATCCGATGCTGGAACTCGCTACGGGAATTTGCCTGAGGAGCAGCTATCGAAGCAGGCAGTATGATGCTGGCGATCGCGGCAGCGATTAACACGGCTCTCGCTTTTTTTATTACTTACGGGTAATAATGGTTCTTTATAGTAAGCAAGAAACCATCTTAGATATCACACCGCTCTCACAGGGAACATTTACTGTGATAATCATTGCCATTTTCTTTGTTATCGGACTCGGTATTTTCCCGGAGTGGCTATTCGGGTCTCTCAAATTGTCTTAAGATACGATAATTTCAAGAAAATTGTCGCCTGGAGATGGTATCCCATACCCAATCCATTTTCTATCATTTTCCATGAAACAATTGAGTAAGCTCAGGCATGGGCAGAGGCCGGCTAAAATAATAGCCCTGCACCAAATCACAATCGTGTTTTTGCAGAAATTCCAACTGCTGCTTGGTCTCTACACCTTCTGCAATTACTTCGAGATCAAGTTTATGAGCAAGTGAAATGCCGGCCTCCACGATAGCCGCATTACCAGAATCGTTCGTGATGTCACGCACAAATGTCCGATCGATCTTCAGCGCATCAAGCGGAAAACGCTTCAAATAAGCTAATGAAGAATAACCCGTACCAAAATCATCGATAGCGACCCGGACGCCCAGAGCATGAATTGCTTCCAGGATTTCAGCTGCGCTGACCGGATCTCGCATCAGGATATTCTCTGTGATCTCCAGTTCAAGTGTTCGCTTGGGCATATGCTCATCCTGCAATGCACGCTGTATCTTGTCGAGCAAATCCACATCACTAAATTGTGCAGCAGAAACATTGATGGAAATACGCATGTCATTGAATCCCAATTCACGCCACTTGCGATGCGCTCTACAGGCCTGGCGCAATACCCATTCACCGACCGGGATGATCATCCCTGATTTCTCCAGATGAGGAATAAAATCTGCTGGAGGCACAAGTCCGCGTATTGAGTGTTGCCAGCGAATCAATCCCCCTATCCCAGCAACACGACCACTTCGCAAATCTATCTGTGGCTGATAATGCAGAGCAAATCCTCCTTGTTCCAGGGCCTGGCGTAAATCTGCTTCCAGCGACACTAACTCATGGCCACGGGCATTCATATCAGAGCCATAAAAACAGTATTGATTGGACCCACTCGACTTGGCCCGATACATGGCGGTGTCCGCATGCCGTAACAACTCATCTAGCCGGGTACCATTATGAGGATAGAGAGCGACACCAATACTAAAAGCGACATAGACCTCATGGGTCTGGATAATCACGGGATGTTCAAAAGCAATGCGTAGTTTGTTCAGTACATCCAGTATATTTTCCGGGTCATGTAGCTCGCTGATCAGGATAATAAATTCATCCCCTCCCAAACGTGCAACCGTATCATTTGCTCGCATGCATCCTTGCAAACGGTGCGCAATCTGTTGCAACAGGATATCGCCTGCTGTATGCCCCAGGTTATCATTGATCCGCTTGAAGTTATCAAGATCTATAAATAGCACTCCGACACTACTGTCATGCCGCTGCGCATATTTCACTGCTGATGTAAAGTGATCGCTTAATAAAGAACGGTTTGGTAAATTGGTCAGCCGATCGTGGGTAGCCTGATGCTCCAGCTCGGCCTCAAAACGCTTCCGTTCCGAGATGTCTCGTGCAATGGTTGATAAATACTCAATGCAATCTCCATCCCTGCCGTGGCCAAGGATTACCTGAGAAATCGGTAGCTCTTTATTTTTGGCAGTCCGTAACGTGGTTTCTCCATTCCACACCCCGTGCTGCTGAACTGCTGTAAGGACCTGGGAAACTGACTGCTGTGCAGCATCAGTAAAAAATAGATCCCACATGCAATACCTACTGATATCTTCTCCGACATCCAGGCCGAGCAAATGGTGCCCTGATTCATTTAAATAACGTAAATAGCCTTCCAGATCAAAAATAGCTACCAGATCAGGCGTCGCATCCAGTATTGCCGTTAGTCGGGCCTGCGCTTCTTCAATCTGCACGCGATCGGTGATGTCTCTACCGGTAGAGACAAAATGAGTGATGTTTCCCTCTTCATCCTTTAAAGGCGTAATGGTCTCTTCCTCGTAAAACAGCTCCCCAGCCTTGCGCCGATTAATGAAGGTTCCTTTATAACCTTCTCCACTACTGATGGTTTGCCATAACTGCTCGTAGAAATTGCCATCATGAGTACCAGAATGAAGAATAGCGGGCGTTTTACCTTGAATTTCTTCGGCGCTGTAACCCGTTAGCTTCTCAAAAGCTGGGTTGACATATTCAATCCGTCCCCTGGGATCGGTGATAAAAACACTGTCTGTTGTCTGGGTTACCACCAAAGAGAGTTTGCGTAGCAGCTGATCAGCTTGACGATGCTTCCGGCGCTGTTGAGCTTCATGCAGCTCACGATCTACAGTAGGTAATAAACGGCCAAGGTTTCCCTTCATGACATAATCTTGAGCGCCACGCCTCATGGCTTCTACTGCAACATCTTCACCAATGGCACCAGAAATGAAGATAAAAGGAATATCAGGATCATGCTGACGCACGATCTCCAGCGCACGAGTGCCACTAAATCCAGGCATGGAATAATCCGAAAAGATGATATCCCACGACTCCTGTAATTTCGCCACCACACCTTGTTCAGTATCCACCCGCTGCCAATCAAACTTAAGCCCTGCCGACTGCAAATAATCCACCAGCAGCAGAGCGTCGTCTTCCGCATCTTCAATAAACAGGAAGTGCAATGGCGGCCTATGTTCCCGCGTGCTTGACATAAATAGCTCCTCTGCTTACTACATACACCGCCGGCCATAGGGATATTCATTCAACCCCAGCCAGTAAAGCCCAAGCTGCCCAGCCATCTTGATAAAATCATCGAAATCGACCGGTTTACGTACATAGCTGTTGGTACCCAAGGAATAGGCCTTAACTCGATCTTCATCTTCATTGGACGAAGTCAAGATCACCGTCGGTATTAGGCGTATATGCTCATCTGCACGAATGCGCCGCAATACTTCCAAGCCATCTATCTTGGGTAGTTTAAGATCCAGCAGCATAAGTACCGGCAGATCGGTGATTTCCCGTTTCGCATACCCCCCCTGTCCGAATAAGTAATCGAGTGCCTCAACGCCATTGCGCGCTATCACTACCCTGTTCTTAATTTGGTTTGCTTCCAGCGCATCTATTGTGAGCAATGCATCATCCGGATTATCTTCAACTAGCATGATTACTCTATTACCCATTTCATTTCCTCCCCTCTAATGTGAAATAAAAAGTCGCTCCCTGATTGATTGTGCTTTCCGCCCAGATGTGTCCGCCATGCTTATGAATCACTCGCTGCACTGTCGCCAGCCCGATGCCCGTACCCGGAAATTCATTGGCATCATGCAGACGTTGAAAAACACCGAACAATTTATCCGCATAGGTCATGTCAAATCCGGCGCCATTATCTCGAACAAAATAAATAACCTTCTCTTCATTCACCTTGCATCCCACCTCAATGAAAGTCTCTTGGCGGTAAGCGGTAAATTTCCAGGCATTACCCAGCAGATTATCCATCATGATACGCAGCAATTGCGTATCGCCATGAGCAAACAAATCAGGCTGAACTACACACTGCACAGCCCGCTCGGGCGCTTCCTGCCGCAGGGTGTCTAATACTTTATTTGCGATCTGCGTCAAGCTGACAACTTCCCATTTAAGCTCTTTGCGGGTAACGCGCGACAAATTGAGTAAATCATCGATGAGCTCTGCCATACGCTGAGCAGCCGCCCGTATCCGTTGGAGTCGATCACGCCCCTTATCATCCAAGCGATCGGCATACTCATCAAGTAATGCGCGACTGAAGCCATCCATAGCCCGCAATGGCGCACGTAAATCGTGAGAAACAGAATAACTGAATGCTTCCAGTTCATGATTGATCGTTTCCAGTTCCTTGGAGCGGGCTCTCAGACTATCATTCAATTGCTGAATCTGGCGCTCGTTCTCCTTGCGCACGCTGATGTCTTCTATAACGCCGTCGAAATAGATTTCACCGGTCTCATCTTTCCGCATCGCAACAGTTAACGCAGCATAAAACTCTCGTCCTTTCAAAGTCCTCAGCAGCAACTCTTCACTTTTTGCATAGCCCTGGGATGTGACTTTATCAATAAAAGCCTTACGATCGGCAAGATCGCAATATGATTCACTAAAGCGATGCGTAAGAAGCTGCTCGGCCGATTCCGCCTCAAAGATACCGACCATGGCCTGGTTCACTTCAAGAAACCTGCCGTAAGTATCAGGCTGATTGACGAAAACGCCTACAGGCAAATTATTCATCAGCTCATGATAGCGCACCTCCACTCGCCGCCGCGCTTCTTCCGCTTGCTTACGCGCGGAAATATCACGAATGATGCTGATAACCAACGGTCCTTGATCTGTCTCGAATGGACTCGAGCTGATTTCTATCGGAAATTCACTACCACCCTTGCGTCTCCCGTATAGCTCTGACTCCGCTGTTGATCCAGCAGTATATTGCTCCCAACCACTGGGATGCTCCTTACGAAACCGTTCTGGCACTAGCTGATCCACTGGTTGGCCCAGCAATTCGTTACGGTTATAGCCAAACCATTTCTCGGTCTGTGCATTAATCAAGGCAATACGGTCATTCTGATCAACAATGACAATGGCTTCTGGTGCTGACTCAAGTAATCTACGAAATTGAGCTTCACTGGCTTGCACCCTCTTCTCAGCCTGCCGGCGACGTACCGCGTAATAGGCGATGGCTCCACTTAACAGCAACAGTAATAACGTGAGCTCAATAAATGCGAAACTTAGATTACGGACGTTTTCAGCAGTACTTGCAGCCAAAATTGATGGGGAGATTTGAGAAACTAAAATCCAGTCCTCGTCGCCTCTGCTATTTGACAATTCTGCCGGTTTAACCTTGATGTAGGTAAACAGTCCCTTTTCATGCATCCATTGGCCAACCTGAGTATCATGCAGAATGGACAACCACACCTCCTCACCAAATTCATGATCAAAGCGCAATGTTTGCCGATCCGGGTACATAAAACCCCATTCCACTTCCGGGCGCGGCCCGAGTAACCAGTATCCCTTCTCATTAAGCAGCCATAGGTTACCCAGGCTTAGTTCAGAAATCTCGCGCAGATGATTTAGTAACCTCTTCCCGTGGTAGTTAAGGACAATGAGACCGCGTTTCTGGTTTTTGCTGTCGAATACCGGCGCGCTGAGACGTATTAGTGGTTTGATCGGCTGTTTGATAATACCCTGCTCGATACTGAGATCAAACGGCGATATGAGAACAGTTTTTTCATCCAGGGCAAGCGTATTCCGCACATAGTAGCGCTCTGACCTGTTTTCTAACTGCTCCATTGGCATGATCATCGGCTGACCTTCATTCAGGTCGATACGCACCATCTCCTCCCCGTGCTCGTCCAGGAAACGAACCTGATCATAGAGTTGGCGGTGCTGCGCGAAAGCTAGAAAATCTGCAGCAAGATGTAATCGCGCTACGGAATTGCCAGTATCAAGCCATTGCTGCAGTGACGAAAGCTCTGCGAGATAAAGCGCATCATTCCGTAGCATCCCCAATTTAGCTTCGATGGTTTGTTCGCCAAGCTGAATGGACAGCCGCTCGTTCGCTTGCATGATCTCCATGGCTGCATCTTCTTGGGTACGAAAAAGAATCCATAGTACAATAGCCAGCAATAAAACAAGTGGGATGCATAGGTACAGGAAATATTGTATAAACTGATAAATTCCTCTATATGGTCTCATTCATATCCTTTTTTATCAGCTCGATATCCAGGCGGACTCATCATTGCCTATCGAAAAAGAATATCCATCGAGCACGACACCTCAGCACTGCCGGGCAATTCGGCACCAGGAAATAGCGAGCAAATACAAGCTGACACTTCTCATCAATATGAGTGAGGATTAATAGCAGATATAGCAGTCTAATTGCTCCACGGGTAGTGTCATTAGTAGCAGACTCTTACTATGAGTAATAAAAAAAACCAAGTCAAGAAAAGACGAAAAAATATATCTAAAGTTCAACGCCAATCGCTCTTTTCTATACCCACTCACACACTTATTCAGATATTCCCTTACTTGCCCGATAAAGATGGACATCCAGTTGCGGAAATGCGATGTTAATTTTTTCTTCAGCAAATCGACGATTAATTTCCATATTCAAATCATGCGTGAGGTTCAATCGATCCGAAAGCTGACCCACATAGACTCTCAACTCAAAATTTAACGAGCTTGCACCAAATCCCAGAAATAAGGCAACAGGTTCCGGGTCACGCAGAACCGATGGATGATTCCGGGCAACTTCTAACAGTAATGATTCAGCCTTATCACAGTCCGATCCATAAGCAATGCCCACGGGTATCTGGATACGGGTAATCTGATCACTTAATGCCCAATTTATCAATTGCTGCGTAATAAATGTTTTATTGGGCACGACGACTTCCTTGTGATCCGGATCAATCAAGGTCGTCGCACGAATATTAATCTTGCTGACTGTACCAGTCACATTGTTCAATGTGACAAGATCGCCTATTCTGATAGGGCGTTCAAATAGAAGAATCAATCCTGATACAAAATTGGCCACAATCTCTTGTAGACCAAACCCCAGTCCGACACTAAGTGCTGCAACGAGCCATTGGATATTGGACCATTCCATACCGAGCATCTGGAATGTAATCATCACACCAATGATAATAATGGTATACCTGAGAAGCGTAGTCACAGCGTAGCCGGTACCTGTATTCAGGGATAAATGCTGGAGAACCAGGAGCTCCAGGGTACCCGGCAGATTATGAGCCGCCACAATGGCCAGGCTCAGAATAATTAACGCCACCAATAATGTTTCCAGCGTAATCAGTCGCACGACCGTTTCGCCCTCGCTCATCGTTGAGGTTCGCCAGACAACGATATTCTCAAGAAACCCCAGTGCCGGCAGCATTTCCAGCCAGATAACACTTAAGCCGCCAATCAACAATCCCCACACACTTATTTTTAATAAGGTAGCCGACTGTGTGCTGATTGATTTGATATCAATGTAGTTATCATCCACAAACTCAGTTTCACTTTTTCCTGCAGTTGCGCGTAGAGCAAGCATTTCTTCCCGCTTGGCAATTGCTCTTCTAAAAGCAATCCTACGTTGGGTAATTAATAAACTGCGGTAGCCCAGGAAAAAAACCAGACTACAAAATATTATTAGCGTAGCTGACTGGAAAATCAGAATACTCTGGTACAAGGCGGCGAAGTAATACCCCCATGCTGCCATGACAATCATGTACAACTGCTGCACTAAAAGAAGGGACATCCACAGCTTGGGATTTTGAATTAAAGTAAAACATTTTCCTTGATAAAGATCCTTTCCAGGACGAGTTACAGCCATCCAGCCTAAAGCAAATATTGCCAGCAGTATGCATAACAGGATAAAAGCGATCCTTCCCACAGTGTTGCGGACGACATCGTCCGTAAGCGCATCTGTAAAAGCAATGATGACACTTAGTACAAGTATGGCCGGCGTATAGTATTTAATATCCCGGTACATTTTATCTACCATATCCGCATGACACCGGAACTGGTTAACGAGCAGGCCGTCTGGCCGGAAAATCTGAAGCAGGAAACTCCAGAAAAAAACCGTGATAGCTGCGACATAAAAAGTAAGCGAAAGTGCACGGCTCATTTCCGTATTCATACTATGTTGCAAAACCTGATGGATCAGCAAAAATGGCAAGAAAACAATTGAAGATTGGATGATGACGAACAGCAGCATGCCAACAGGATAGCGTGCCTTATCCTGATTGACTTTTCCCCAGGCTTCTTTACCGATTTCTTCCCACTGCAAATAGCGAGGCCAATAAATCTGCCTAAAAATCACTCCGATCATTAAGGAGAAAGCCAGGACAGCCAAAACTGGCAACCATGTCTTGTCGATAACCTTTACTAGCGCAGTTTTCGTCTTACTGGAAACGAACCAGGCGATTGCAGCGTTGAGATCAGCCGTTATATCGGCTAGTTGCACATTGATTGGTTTGGCGCTGCGGGTAATCAGCAAATTTTCTTTGAGTAGAAGCTCATACTGATTGATTTTTTCAATCAATTGATTTTGAATTGAAGCATTAAGCTCTAACTCCTTGATGTAGGAATGCAGTATCTCCAGAAATTGATTGATGACATGCAGACGGGAATTTTTAAGCTCCTGGAACGCCTCCGTTAAACCCTGATAAGAGAGTGCTTGATCATCGATAACATGGCCTTCAGTCACTCTTTTGAAATAGCTCTTATCATTCATCATTTCCCGCTTCTCTTGCTCAAGCAGAAACAACTCCAGTTTTGCACTACTCAACAATTTTTGCGTCTGTCCGACATTAGGCCTTAACAGCATTTGCTTAAATTGCTTTCTAATCTCTGTTCCTAACGCATCATCTTCTTCTTGAAATTCCAGCCTTTGCTGGAGCGTCACGTAGTTCTTCGTAATAAGACTGAGCTGGTTTTCATGACGTGTTTTTTGCACCATCAACTTAGCTGCACGCGCAGCATAGTCACTGAGTTTGGCGGCGAGCCCCTCATTATCTTTAATCATCATGAGTAGTGCTGGATGCTGCCACTTGCCCTCTCCCGGTAACAGTCCAGACCTCTCAACAAGCTCTTCTGTCTCGGTTTTTCTTTTCAGGCTAATTTGCTTAGTTAGCCACTCGACTTTCTGCACCAGTATTTGAATCTCTGGTTTTAGCACGAACTCTTCCTGCAGCGTGGCAATTTCAATGGCATTAGGAAGCGTTAACGCTTCCAGCTCCAGCATGCGAATCTTATCTGCCAGCGCTTGGCTTTGATATTCCTGGAAAATCTTTAGCGCATCCATAATCTTTTCATCAGGAACGTCCGTCAGCGAAGGTAACAGTGATTTTTCTGTCAGCGCTTTGCGTGCATTGTTTGTTGCAACCAATTCCTCACTAATATTAATGGCACGTTGACGAAGTATTGCAATTTCTGAGATCAGTTTCTGCTGCTGATTTTGTAATTCTGATAACTTCGCCTGAATAGTGATATATCGCTGCTCCATTTCGCTTAAAGATAAGCCTGTCAATTCTGCGACATCAGATGTGGCAGGGACAGTTTTATTCTTCTGCTTTCTAAGTGTCTCGAGCTGTTGTGGATATTTATTCAGTTGCTGCGAATAAAGCTGGGTTTTATTAAGGTATTCCTGATGATCAAGCAATACCTGTTGGGTGTTGAGATAAATTTCTTTAAGTTTCTTTTTTTGCGGTGTCTCTTCACCATTATTCAGTGTCTCAAGCTTAGCCTGGACTGATTGAAGTTGGCTAGCGAGTTCTTTCGCTTGGCTATACTCAGTACCGGTTACGATCCAAAATAAGAAAAAGATGATAGAGAGTAGTTTGATCATGCGTATTCGTTTCAATAAAACAACAATGGATTTGAACATCATGCTGACTCAGCATCCCAAGATTTCTATCAAACCAGAAATCTTAAGAAGACGCCTCAAAGCAACCGCTGCAAACTTATATATCTAGCTAGCGGTGCGAGTAAAGAAACATGAGAAAAAGGTAAATACATAATTAAAAGCAGCCCTGTTACGTCACGTAGCATTCTCGAAACCCGGCACACCTAATCGTTTTTTACTTTTATAGTTGGCTTATTTGTGCTGCTTACACATTGCTGATCTGAAGCCGGATTAGCCGGCTTACTTGATAAACCAGCAAGAAATATACCCAATTCGTACAGCAAATAAAGAGGGATAGCCAGCAGAAACTGCGAAACCACATCAGGAGGCGTAAAGATCGCACCTATCACAAATGCGCCTACCAGAACATAATGACGCACTTGTCTCATTTTTTCCAGCGAGATAACGCCTGTTCGAGCCAGCACTACGACGAATACAGGGACTTCAAAGGTAATGCCGAAGGTTAGAAACATCGTGAGGACAAAACCAAGATATTCGCCGATATCGGTCATGACTGCCACTCCTTCAGGAGCGAAATAAATAATAAACTCAAATACCAGGGGCAACGCGGCAAAATAAGCAAATGCCATGCCGATGAAAAATAATAAGCTGCTGCCGATAACGAGGGGCAGAAACAGACGCTTTTCATGAGAATACAGACCGGGCGCCACAAAGGCCCAGATCTGATAAAGCGTATGCGGCAAGGTCATCACAAACGCTGTCATCAGCGCCACTTGCATGGGTATAAAAAAAGGCGTGGCTACTGCTGTGGCAATCATCTGTCCACCTAATGGAAGCTTCTCCAACAAAGGCTGAGCCAGTATTGTGTAAAGATCGCGTGCGAAATAGGCACAAGGCATAAAACCAAGCACCAACACCAAAAATACACGAATCAACCTGGTACGCAATTCCACCAGATGTGAAATAAAGGTATTCTCCTCATTCATCCTGGATTCCTCAATTGGGTGAGATGGCATGTGAAATTTATAGGAAAGATTGAAATATTCATAATGTTAACGCTCGAATGAGTCATCAACTGAGGAATCCAGGGATTATACATTCATGATGAATCAGACTGGGTGAATAGACATTGTCAAGCTTGCCAGAATGAAGCAATCAATAAAAAGTGTAATGTTTTTTAGGGCACGGTGCTGTTTTTATTTGATTCTGAGGTCTGTTGTGGCAAGGAAGACTGACTCTGAACAACAAGTGTATTTTCTGTAGAAGCACTCATTTGCTCTAGTTCGGACGGCACAGTTTTTTTTGTTTTTTCTGCTGCACTCAAATCTGCAGCTGCCTGTATTTGATCAAATTCCTTCCTCATTGATTGCTCGATGGAGTATGTCGTTTCCTGTACGGAACTTTTTAAACGCCTTAATTCATCGAGCTCTATTTCGTGCCGGATATCATTCTTGACATTATCGACATACCGTCGCACGCGTCCAAGCAGATGCCCTATTGTACGCGCTACTTGAGGAAGACGTTCTGGTCCGATCACGATCAGCGCCACAATTAAAATGACGAGCATTTCTGCAAAGCTGATATCAAACATATCTCATTCCCCCTAACGATACTCCTCTTCCGCAGGAGCAATACCGGAAGGAATCGCTAATTGGCATTCCTTCATTGATAATAGTTTCACTGATATTGCCTGCCTTATGGCGGCACAGTGATATTATAGCCTCGTCTCGTTTTTCTCTTTGACTCCTGCTTCGACAGAGTGGCTGGTGATTTGCTGAGACTGAGAAGGGGGAGGAGCATTATCCTCCTCGGCACCTTTCATGCCTTCCTTGAATCCTCTAACCGCATTACCAAGATCGCTGCCCAGATTCCGAAGCTTTTTTGTGCCAAAAACCAGAACGATAATCGCCAGTACTATCAGCCAATGCCAAATGCTAAATGTTCCCATTGTTTACCCCTCGCTCAATGTTTATTGCTCATGATGAATCATAGTGGGCAAACGGTCCTTTCCTCCAATGACATGGATATGAAGATGAAATACTTCTTGCCCGCCTACTCGCCCAGTATTGATAATCGTGCGAAATCCGCTCTCACAGCCCTGCTGCTTCGCTATTTGAGGGACCTGCCATAACATTTTTCCCAATAGCTGCTGGTCCGTCTCGCTCACATCATATAATGAGGCAATATGTCGCCTAGGTATCAGCAGAAAATGGACCGGTGCAGCTGGATGGATATCATGAAAAGCAACAAGATCCTGGTCCTCATACACTTTTCTGGCGGGAATTTCTCCCCCTATAATCTTGCAAAAAATACACTCTTCCATTTACTGCCCTGTTTTACGCGATAGTTTTTCTTCAATACCCGAGATACCTTCCCGTCGCTCCAATTCGTTCAGCACATCCTCGGGTTTCAATCCATGATGCGCCAGCAACACGAGACAATGAAACCATAAATCCGCGATTTCATAAACAAGATGCTTTGTATTCCCGTCTTTTGAAGCCATAATAGCTTCCGCGGCTTCTTCGGCAATTTTTTTGAGTATTTTGTCCTGGCCGCTGCTGAGCAGTTTTGCGACATAAGAATCAGAAGAATATGCGCTTTTACGTGCCTCGATAGTTTCTGCCAAGCGATCAAGGATGCATAAATCGGTCATTACTTGTAGATCTCCACAGGATCCTTAATTACGGGCGCTGTTACCACCCATTGATTCTCTTCCAGCTTATTGAAAAAACAACTCTGCCTGCCTGTGTGGCATGCGATCCCTCCTACTTGCTCTACAGAAAGCAATATCACATCTTCATCACAGTCCAGGTAAACCGCTTTTACTTTCTGAACATGGCCAGATTCTTCCCCTTTGCGCCAAATCTTTTTGCGAGAACGCGACCAATAAACAGCCTCGCCTGTCTCGGCAGTCAATTTGATAGCGTCTCGATTCATCCAGGCAACCATCAGCACTTTACCGCTCTGTTCATCTTGCGCAATGACAGGCACCAGCCCATCCGCAGACCAATTTATTTTATTAAGCCAAGTATCTGACATAAACGCTCATCTTGATAAGGTATCACTACAATTTTATTTGAGTATTACAAACGCACTTCAATTCCATGTTTTGCTAAATATTGCTTGGCTTCCTGGATAGTATGCTGGCCATAGTGAAAAATACTGGCCGCCAACACCGCATCAGCATGGCCTTGCAGGATACCATCAACCAGGTGATCCAGGGTGCCTACCCCGCCACTGGCAATAATCGGCACGTCTATTGCGTCTGAAATGGCACGAGTCAAGGTCAGATCAAAACCGTTGCGTGTACCATCTCTGTCCATGCTGGTCAGTAAAATTTCGCCTGCACCCAGTGCCTGCATTTTTTTGGCCCATTCAATGGCATCGAGACCTGTTGCGTTACGGCCGCCGTGTGTAAACACCTCCCAGCACGGACCATGGCGCTTGTCACCCATGGCTTGTTTGGCATCTATGGCGACAACAATACACTGGGAGCCGTAATGGCTAGCTGCATCTTCTACCAGTTGCGGATTGAGCACCGCAGAAGTGTTGATACTTACTTTGTCAGCGCCTGCATTTAACAACCGGCGGACATCTTCGACTTTACGCACGCCCCCGCCAACAGTTAGCGGTATGAAGACTTGAGCCGCTACTTCTTCAACGATGTGCAGAATCAAATCGCGATTATCGGAACTGGCAGTGATATCAAGAAAAACCAGCTCATCAGCGCCTTGCTCATCGTAACGGCGGGCTATTTCCACAGGATCACCTGCGTCCCGGAGCGAAACAAAATTAACGCCCTTAACAACACGCCCATTATTGACATCAAGACACGGAATAATACGTTTGGCAAGGCCCATGAATCCAGAAACCTTTACAATATGGAACAAAAATAAAGAAGAAACATGTGAGCAGACTTGAATTCCATTGACGACATCATGTTATTTCTGGCTAAACCAGCGCACTCAGTTTGTCAGCCAATAATTGCGCTTCTTTAAAATCCAGCGTGCCTTGATAGATAGCTCGACCCGTAATCGCGCCTATTATGCCTTCTGACTCAATCTCACACAGTGTCTTAATATCGTCCAGATTGGTAATTCCGCCACTGGCAACAACCGGAACGGTCAGTTTCCGCGCCAACGCTATGGTTGCCTCAATATTGATGCCTGTCAGCATGCCGTCACGGCCAATGTCAGTATAAATGATCGCTTCGACACCATAATCCTCAAACTTTTTCGCCAAATCCACGACATCATGGCCAGTGACCTTGGACCAGCCATCCACCGCCACCTTACCATCTTTGGCATCAAGTCCTACCATAATCTGGCCGGGGAAGGCATAGCACGCATCATGCAGAAATCCAGGGATTTTCACTGCGGCTGTTCCAATAATGACATAAGTAATGCCGCTATCCAGATAGCGTTCGATGGTTTCTAGATCGCGAATACCACCACCAAGTTGAATCGGGATATTTCCGTTAACCGACTTGACAATGGCACGAATAGCTGACTCATTCTTCGGTTTACCAGCAAATGCGCCATTTAGATCAACTAAATGTAATCGACGCGCACCTTGCTCCAACCAATGCTGGGCTATAGCATCAGGGTTTTCAGAAAATACCGTTGCGTCATCCATGACTCCTTGTTTAAGACGTACGCACTGTCCATCTTTGAGGTCTATCGCGGGAATAATCAGCATATGTTGTCAGGATAAATAATTGAGAATAAAAAAACCGGACTGAAAAAAACCATATGTAGTGAATTGAATTGTACTAATGACTGGAGCGTGGGTCCCACCTGGTAAAATTACTTAATAACGTCAGTCCCGCCAGTTGGCTTTTTTCCGGGTGGAACTGAACAGCAAAAATATTACCCTGAGCGATTGCGCAAGTAAACGGGATAGGGTAAAGCGTGTAGGCAGCCGTTATTTCCGGCTTGTCTGTTTCCACATAGTAGCTATGAACAAAATAAAAACGCGCATCATTGGCAATGCCATCCCATAATGGGTGCTGGATTATTTGGCTCACCTGATTCCAGCCCATGTGAGGAACTTTGAGCTTGTTTCCATCAGAATCTATCATTGCATCATGCGAGAAATGGCGCACTCTGCCAGGCAAAATGCCTAACCCCCTAACATTTCCTTCTTCACTTTCATCAAACAACATCTGCAGACCGAGGCAAATACCGAGAAAAGGCTTATTCCTAGCTGCATCCAGCACAACATCCTTTAATCCGCGTATCGTTAGCTCATGCATACAATTAGGCATTGCGCCCTGACCAGGCACGACAACGCGTGACGCTTTTTGTACAACGGATGGATCACTGGTTACAACAATAGAAGCCGTGGGTGCGGCATACTCAAGAGCCTTGGATACTGAACGTAAATTACCCATTCCGTAATCAACAATGGCGATATCAGTCATACTTGATTTGAGAAATAAAGTTTACAAAGAACCTTTTGTAGAAGGAATGAGATCGGCAGCACGAGGATCTGCTTCCAAAGCCATACGCAAGGCACGTCCAAAAGCCTTAAAAAGGGTTTCTGCCTGATGGTGCGCATTATTGCCTGAGAGATTATCTATGTGCAAGGTGATCATGGCGTGGTTAACTAAACCTTGAAAAAACTCATGTATCAGATCGACATCAAATTCACCAATACGTGCGCGTACAAATTGGACATGGAATACCATTCCAGGGCGACCCGACAGATCAATCACCACTCTTGACAATGCCTCATCTAGCGGCACATAGGCATGTCCGTAGCGACGTATGCCCTTTTTGTTTCCAAATGCCTGGGCTAGCGCCTGCCCAAACGTAATACCAATATCTTCTACAGTATGATGTGCATCGATATGCAGATCACCTTTTGCCTTTATTTTCAGATCAATCATTCCATGACGCGCGATCTGATCAAGCATATGATCGAGAAAAGGCACGCCGGTATCGAGCATTACCTCACCCTTGCCATCCAGATTGATCTCGACAGTAACTTGAGTTTCCAGCGTATTACGTGTGACTTGAGCTTGACGCATAGAGAAATTCTGTTTCGTGAATTATGTACGATCAGGCGAGTTGTAAGGGTCTCTCAAGGATACGGCGCAGTGTTTTGCAGAATTGTGTATTTTCATCAGAAGTACCTACCGTGACGCGCAGGCAGTTTTTTAATAATGGATGTGTACCATCAAGATTCTTGATTAATATACCGTGTTGCTGAAGTTCTTGAAAAATCCGGCTAGCCTCATTGAGGCGAAATAAAACAAAATTTGCATCCGATGGAAAAACCTCAATACTTCCCATCGTTGCCAGACGGGCTCTCAGAATAGTACGCTCCGCTTTAATCGAAGCAGCCTGCTCCAGCAATATATCATAATGCTGAAGTACTCTCTCTACAAGCAGTTGCGTCATGATCCCTACATTGTAGGGTAAACGCAGCTTTTCCAGTTGCGCCAGCCATTCAGGCCTGCCAACCAGCAGCCCCAATCTTAATCCAGCCAATCCTAATTTTGAGAGCGTCCGCATCAGCAATAAATTAGGGTATTGAGCGAGCATATCCATGAAAGTTGCATCAGCAAAAGCATGATAGGCTTCATCGACAATGACGATACCAGGCGTAGCCTCAATAATACGGCAGATTGCCTCAGCATCAAACAAATTACCACTTGGGTTATTGGGATAAGCCAGAAAAATAACTGCAGGCTGGTGTTGGGAAATAGCAGCCAGCATCGCATCCAAATCGAGAGAAAAATCAGTGGCTAATGGGACCCCTACATAACTCATTCCACAAAAGGTAGCAATGATGCGAAACATGGCAAAACCCGGATCAACCCCCATTAATACTGCTCCTGGTTTAGCCGTGGCAAGTGCGATGATCTGAATAATTTCATCGGATCCATTTCCCAACATAACCGCCATTTCGGAAGGAATGGACAGCGTATTTCTTAATGCAGCCTTAAGTGATGCAGCGCCAGGATCGGGATAACGGTTGATATGAGCATCCTCCGCTAATTGAGAAATCTCTTCGCGCAGGATCAAGGGTAACGTATAAGGATTCTCCATTGCATCCAATTTTATCATGCCACCTGCAGGAGGAACGTGATAAGCAGAGAGCGCAAGAATTTCCGGACGGATGATACTCTCAAGTAAATTGGACATGCTATTTGATCAAAACAACGGTAGATCTAGGCCTGAAAAACAAGAAATTGTGTAAAGCATTTAATTACAGCAAGTTAAATGAAAAATCGATATCGATTAGCCGATAATGTTACATAAATTAAACTGTCCGCTTTGACGGAAAAATAATCACTCATCATCCCGTTTCTGTTCTTATTAGATAACGCTCTTCATCCTATTCCCAGATGAGAGGTATCTTCAACTCCAATATTACAAAGTTTAACACACACGATTAGAAACCAAAGCATTAAAAAAGCTTTTAAGGTCCGGGGTTATTCAATGACGACGAATCAATCAGCTCTTTTTATAATGAATCATGATCTTTTTTCTCTTGCCACGTTATATACAAAAAAATACCCACAATGATTGCAACGGGAAAAATCACATAATAACCAAGCGCATAGCTTGCATCCGCATCCTGCCCAGCTGGTAGAGGGCTGCTCATAATTTTATAGCCATGGAATACCGCTACAAAAAATACACCCACCAACCCTGCTATTCGACGATTGATTAAAATCCGGCCCGCTATCAGGTTAAGTCCATGGATGGCAAAGTATCCAAGGAAATAAATAGCCGCATAAAAAATTAGAGCACCCATTGAGATCTATAGATTTAAGAGTTTGTCGGACAAATTAAATAGACTGCCAAATCTTTTTCACTTGGCGATAATACCTAAACACTTGATCAATAATCAACTTGTATTCCGCATCCGGATAAGTCCAAATGTGTAGTTTGACTGCAAACTCGAATAGTGATGCCATTGCTCGCGCCCGACCTATACTCCAACCATGCTTTCCGCCCGTCATTATGACCAGAATATTGCACAGAAATACTCACCCAGTATATTTTTATCTATCGCCTAAATAATATAATAATCAATGCCGATAACCTATTTATAAACATGCATTCAGACTTCCTCAATTCTTCGTACTTGAAGTGCTGCTATCATGCAAGAAACTTGAATATGTGAGCGCACGACACCTCTATTGGAACAAAAACCACGCGCAATGCTTTGCTCACGACCCAACAATCAGAAACCACTCTACTTCTGCCTGCAAGCATCAGCACAATCTCTGCCTGGCAAAAGAATACCTAATACAGCAATCAAGCCCCCTCTACAGAAGATGGATCACTGCAATGCATTGTAGAACAGATATCTAGTCGCTTTGCTACTATGGAAAGAGAGATAGCATGAATGAAAATCATGATTACATAAAAGCTGATGACAGCGAGGCTCACAGCAAGATAGAACTCATCACCGAACTGCAAGCACATCGGATAGAATTAGAAACTCAAAACCGCAAGCTTAGGGATATGCAACAGCAATTGGAAGAAATGCGCAGTCACTATGCCGATCTCTATGAGAATGCTCCCGTAGGTTATCTTACGCTGAATAAAGCCGGGAACATTCTGGCAATCAATCTGACCGGATCTGCCCTCCTCGGCAAGAAGCGCGCCTCCATTTTGAATAAATCTTTCTTAAGCTACATTATTCACGATGACAATTACAGGTTTCTTAACCACCTGCAGCAAACCTTTAATTCCTCCCATAACATTGTCACTGAGCTAAGAATCAAAGGAACTTCCAATAAGGTAATCCACATACGCATGGAAAGTTTGGTCACGAAAGATACCGACACTTGCCGCACAGTAATGACCAATATTACCCCTGTTAAAGAAAAGAAATACCTCGACCAAGAATTGCTGAATGGAAGCCGCCGACTGATGCAGAACCTGTTCAAAATGCAGGAAGAAGAACGGCGCTTTCTTGCGCGAGAACTGCATGATGAATTAGGCCAATGGCTTACCGCCATTCACGCAGAAACGGAAACGATCGCTTATTTCTCCGATCAAGATTCCACCACCCACACCAGCGCTCAAGCCATTAAACGATGCGTAAAAAAAATGCACGAAGTAATGCGCGATATGCTGCGCCAATTACGTCCTACGCTATTAGACACACTCGGGCTGGAAGACGCTTTACTTGAATTAAGAGAACAGTGGATCACACACAATCCCCATATTACCCTCAAACTCAAGTTCGAAGGCTCTCTGGATAAACTCAATGAACACACCAATATCACCATATTTCGCATTATTCAGGAAGCGCTCAATAATGTCCGCAATCATGCGCAAGCCACCCGGGTTCTCATTCGTTTGAATCGTAAAACTGGCGCAACCGCCGCAGAGGATGTCTTGTCGCTCAGCGTGAGCGACAATGGCAAGGGTTACAATACCGATCAAACACCTAAAGGGCTGGGACTGCTAGGAATACGTGAACGGGCCATCGCCTCAGGCGGCAAATTTTTTGTTCGTAGCATTCCCAATCATGGAACACAAATTCATGTCAAATTGCCACTTGACTCCTCAAACAGAAGGAGAAAGACGGACAACCTTTAACAAACAAGCTAAACGAATCAATCAAAGTGATGTCAGTGACATGATCCTCTGCGGCATGCGTTGGTTTTGCGTTCCAAGACTCTAATTTTGGTTATCCTGGGAAAGAATCATCCACCTCACAAACATATCACTTCCCGCCACCTATTTAATGATGCAATTAAGGAATTTCCTTAGATCAAAATAAGCTCTACACTTATTCTATTACTTCGCCCAATGCCTCAGAATATATTGCAATGATTCAATTAAGAGTACTCGCAATGAGAAATACAGTGGCTCCGTTTAACCAAGCTCAACAGTAATACTGTTTAAAATTCGCGTTAGTTCTCACTGAAACAGCAGGAGGGTTCGAATTGTGAGACAAAAGCCAGTTACGGTGCTACTCATCGATGACCATCCGGTAGTACGCAATGGGTATCGCCGTCTACTTGAAAGCACCTCGGATATTCATGTCTTAGCCGATGCTGATAATGGAGAAACCGGCTGTAGCCTTTATCAAGAATATATGCCCGATGTGACCATTATTGATCTGAATCTGGACAAACAAGGCATTGATGGCCTGGAAACCATTCATCGCATCAAAACAAAAAATCCGGCTGCGAATATTCTGGTATTCAGCATGCACAGCAATGAAATCATGGTCCAGCGCGCGTTAAAGATGGGCGCAACAGGGTACATCACCAAGCAAAGCAACCTCGAGCAATTGCTAAAAGCAGTCCGCCAGGTGAGCCAGGGACGCGTGTATATTGATCCGGAATTGGCTTCAAATTTACTTACCGACAAAGTGCTCGGCAAATCCTCCGGAAATCCTTTGCATGTTCTTTCCAAGCGCGAATTTCAGCTGTTTAA
The DNA here is from genome assembly GCA_964554625.1 of uncultured Nitrosomonas sp. Classification (GTDB taxonomy): domain Bacteria; phylum Pseudomonadota; class Gammaproteobacteria; order Burkholderiales; family Nitrosomonadaceae; genus Nitrosomonas. The sequence continues at coordinate 49,891 of CAZKPL010000001.1, forward strand.
ATTGCTGGCGGAGGGGAATTCAGTGGCACAAATTGCGGAAATGATTTCTATCAGCCCTAAGACTGTTGGCGTCCACCAGGCAAGCATCATGAAGAAATTAAAATTACAGAACACCTCTCAGCTTGTGCGCCTCGCCATCAATTGCAAGGTTATTCAAGCGTAGCATTTATTTAATCTGCAGCATCTCACAACTTCAGGCTGCAACCAGTTTGCGCGCTTTTCATCAACTCGCTTTCTTGCCACAAATAAAAAACGACAGTTTGTCCGCAACTGAACTTGAGTGCTTTCAATTCATTTTTAAAGAATTTCCCTATATAAAATTAGAGCCTTTGCTTATTCCTTTATTTTAGGCGCTTCATAAAATATGAGACACCTAACTTAAACATTCGTTTTAGTGTGGTGAAATCAGGATTAGTCAACTTTTATCAAGGAGAACTAAAATGAATCAATTCAGCAAAAAAATCATCGCTGCAAGCATCGTGTTTGCTTTTGGGGTAGCAGGTAATGCTTTGGCCAATCCAAGTATCACTGAGGGAGATACCAATCCTGCCGGTAGTGCAGATAATAGCGGCTCAACGGCCATAGATAACAATGTGAATAAAACCGCTACCGCCAATAATGGTCAAACCGGTCCGGGCACGATCGCGAATGAGTATGGAACTGCAACCGATAGCTCCAATAACTCGGATAACTCCAATCACTCTGATAACTCTAATCACTCCGATAACAGCGCTAACAATTCTGTTAACGATAGCAACAATCCCGACAGCTCTGTCAACAACAGCAACAATACCGCCGATAGCAACAATCCCAACAGCTCTACCAACGACAGCAACAACACTGCCGATAGCGGCAATGATAACAGCTCTGCAAGCGCCAGCGCACAAGGCTCAGCAGCAGCTAACGGCGCCAGCACTGCATCGGTAGACAACAGCGATAACAGCGATAATAGCGATAACAGCGATAACAGCCTCGCAGACGCCAGCGCGCAAGGCTCAGCAGCAGCTAACAATGGCGGCACTGCCACTGCATCGACTGATAACACCAATAACAGCGATAACAGCACCACAACCGCAAATGGCACAGGATCGGCAGCTGCCAATGGTGGCACTGCAACCTCCAATTATAGCGATAGCAGCGATCACAGCTCCACGACTGCGAGTGGTGCAGGAACGGCAGCCTCCAACCATGGCGACGCAACCGCCACCTACTCAGTCAATAATTCAACACTGGAAGGCTCGGTTACCGGTGCGGGAGTCTCCACTGCTTTGGGTGATGCAGATAACAGCAGCGCTAATACTATCACCGCCAGCAATAGCATAGACAATGCCTTCAATGGCGCTGCAGGCATCAACCAAGCCGTTCAGAATCACGGCGCCAATGCCTTGGCGCAACAGCAAGTGTCTTTCCAAGGCAACGTGAATGTCAACCCTCAATAACTAGAGTTGTAAGCAGCATTACAGTGCTTTAGTGAGAGAGAGGATGCCGGTGAACAGCAACCGTCGCCGGCATCCTGAAAGAAATGAACGAAGGGGGTTATTAAGATGGTTTCATTTATAAAAAGCAGCCTGCTTCTTCTGTTTGTTTTGACATTGCCTATTCATGCAGCCAAGGCATCTTCCAGCCAATCTGACGATGCATTACCTTTTTCATTGGCTGAAGCCGTGTCCGCTGATGAACTTGAAGAGGCACGAGGCCGGGAAGGCATTGATATCACCACGCTAAATAACATGAATGTGCAAGCTACCTTAACGGGCAATGTAGCAAACAACAGCCTTACTGGAACGAACATTATCGATCATGGCGCATTTGCTGGCTCTGGCGGCATGTTTTCCGTGATTCAAAATAGCGGCAACAACGTGATTATTCAGGATTCCACTATCGTGAATGTAACCATAGTCCCCTAATACCGATATTTTAAATGCTCATTCAAATATTCAATCCCGATATGAAACCTCTCTTCGCCCGCTGCGTTGCACTTATTCTATCCGCATTTTGCAGCGCCGCTGGCGCTGGTTCACTTGACCTGAATGGCATCGCAGGCGGAGGAAACTACAATGTCTCAGTAAAGAGTTTCGCGGAAATGAAGTTCAGTACTGTTTATAAACAACAGTATGATTTCAGCTGTGGTTCGGCAGCATTAGCGAGTCTGCTTACTTTTCATTATGGCGACGGCGTGAATGAGCAAAGTGTATTCATGGAGATGTTTCAACATGGCGAGCAGGAGAAGATCAAGAAGCTGGGCTTCTCCTTACTGGATATGAAAAAGTATCTGGAAAGGCGAGGCTACCGGTCCGATGGGTTCAAGATCAGTTTAGATCAGCTCGTGGCCGCTAACAGTCCTGCCATTACCATTATCAACGCAAATGGCTATTTACATTTCGTGATTATCAAAGGCATTACTGCGCAGCGTGTTTTGGTGGGTGATCCAGCTAAAGGTGTCCATATTGTCCCGCGCGACGAATTTGAAGCAATGTGGGAAAAGCGCATCCTGTTTTTAATCCATGCGGATCAAGGCATCGGCACGGGAAATTTTCAGGATCAGAAGGAGTGGTCCGCCCGCCTGGCGCCGCTGGGGGATGCCATTGATCGAAGCAGTCTGGCTGAATACCATGTTTTGATACGCGGGCAGGTGCCGGGTCCTTTTGATTTCTAATTTATTGCTGGATATTAAACATGAACACTTATAAATTAGACTTTCCCCAGAAAAACTCCAAGCGCTTATCTCTATTCATCGCTCTCGTATGCCTGATCATTGCCTGTCACGCATCTGCAGACGAATCACCCACCAGATCTGAATCTGACTCTATTGATGTCTATGACAACTGGCCCCGGGCGACTGATGGTGAACTAGCGCAACAAAGAGGCGGGTTTATGCTCCCCAATGGAGTAACGATAGATTTCAGCTTTGAAAGAATTATTTCATTGAATGGCGTGGAAACCTTTTCTTCCCTCTTGCAATTCCCCGAAAATGGCTTGGTATTGCAAAATGGCAGCCACAATCTGGCATCAGATTTAGCCGTCTCAGGTTTAGGTCATGTCATTCAAAATAATTTAGATAATCAAGTAATCAAGACTATCAATGAAATTAACATTGAGATCGGTAACCTGCAGAATATTGGGTTACATAATAGCCATGGTCATGGCAGCATGAATATGATCTTACCCGTTCTACACTAATCATCTTTAAGTTGTTAGATACCCTCAAGCGGATATAAAATCTTTCCGGCAAGGCTGCATGCATAGCAAAAAATTTTCGTTATAAGCATGCTCTCCTCAAAATACAGAGCAGAACTTGCTCTAATCTTCTGGTTGCAGCATTCTCATCGGGTTTTATAATGACTTCCCTCATAGGCAAGAAGCACTGTCAACTTAATCAAAAATGAATAAAAAATATTGTCACACGCTTTGTTTTTGGAATGGAATAACCCGATGCTTTGTTTTTATCGCATGTCTTTTTTTCATAAATGGAAGCTATGCTGAAACAAGCAAACCTGCAGATTCATTAGAGCACTACCGGCAGCTTCTTGTTGAGCAGGAGAAAAAATTTGAAAGACAGCGCCAATTACTTGAAGAACAAGGCAAGGAACTGGAACGCTTAAGAAAACACCTTGATGCACTATCCAAACAATCTCCTGCTCCATCAAATCAGCCAAAGCCATCAGCACCAACCAATACCGCAGCCAAGCAAAAAGAAGACACACCAAGAGCGTCGCCGAATCAGATACCGTCGGGACCAGTCGGCCAGGCTCCTCCTGAGTCAAAAGAACCAGCGAGACCTCCAGAAATGCCCAGGCTAAGTGAAACGGTAGGGGGTGTTTTAACCAAAAAAGGCAACATTATTGTTGAACCGGCCATGGCATATTCTTATTCTGACAACAACCGCGTATTTCTGGATGCTTTTACTTTTATACCGGCAATTGCGGTCGGTCTCATCGATATCCGTGATATTACCCGGCACAGTCTTTTTGCCAGCCTTGGGTTACGCTATGGCGCAACTAATCGTCTGGAATTGGAAGCCAGGGTTCCTTATGTATACCGTGCCGATATCCAGCGTTCCCGTCCTGTTAGCATCGGCTCCAGCATTAATGAAACATTCGACGCAAGCGGAAATAATATCGGTGATGTCGAGCTGACAGCCCGTTATCAGCTCACCGATGGTTCGGGCGGCTGGCCTATTTTGGTGGGTAATATGGTCACAACGATACCCACAGGAACCAGTCCCTTTGATATCAAATTTGTTGAATCACAAGAAGTACCCGGCGCCATGTTCCCAACAGAAGCTCCGACAGGATCAGGTTTTTTCAGTTTCCAGCCAAGTGTTACCGCACTTTATCCAACCGATCCAGCCGTATTCTTCAGCAACATCCAATACACCTATACCATGGAAACTGATGGGAATGCAGGCAAGATCGACCCGGGCGACGCAGTAGGCATGACTTTTGGTATGGGATTTAACATTAATGAACGATCCTCCTTTAACCTGGGATACTCTCATAGACATTTTTTTAATACACGGGTAAATGGCGATAAAATCGGCGGTTCTGCACTGGATATTGGACAAGTGTTATTGGGTTACGCATTCAGATATTCCCAACGAGTCAATTTTAATTTATCCATCGGAATCGGCGCGACCGACAATGCACAAGATGCAACCATTACCTTCAGGGCACCGATAACCTTTTAATTCCGGAATGATTAGACTTTCCTTTATTCCTTATTTACTTTTCCAGAATAGCGAGAAACCGGAGATAGCGTCTATTTAACCCTGAATCTTGCACATCAGATTCTCCGGATGGCCAGAAGCAGGTTTCCTGCAAGACTGACCAGTCTGCTGGCTTACCGGCGGCAAGCCAGGCAATACCCCGCGCTGTCGCTTCTACCAACACTGGCCGATGAACGGTTAATTGGGATAAGTCAGCCAATTTCTGACAGAGCGCATCCGATTGCGCCAAGCCACCGCTAATGACCAAATGCTGAGGCCCATTCCCCGTTTCTGCCAATGCCTCTAAATTAGCCTGAATCAGAAAAAGAATACTTTCGGCAACCGCAACCAGAATGCATGCAGGCGGGGCGCGCTCAAGCGCATTTCCATCAAGATCAGTTAGCTGGGGTTGCGGCCCTTCGCTCCACCATGGTGATCCCAGTCCACTGATACTGTTGATAAACAGCGGAGGATCATGAATCGTCATCAATGCCTGCTCAAGTTGATGGTACAAATCAGCGATATGCCAATGCAGACCAGCCCAATCCAAGGCACTGCCCGCATTATTCACGGTTCCCTCTAGCGTATAACTGGCTTGTGTAGTACCGCTCTCCGCTATCCCGCTCAGTAACCCGGGATGACGATATAACGTTTCACCCGTTGGTTGCAGTACAAAAGCACCGGTTCCCATATTGACCAATATTCTGCTTTCCGCAAGTGTAGTCGCCGCAAAAAGTGCTGCAGTCTGATCACCGTTGACCGCCGTCAAGGGAATACCGTAGCCAGCCAGATGACCATATTCATAGCGGACAGGACAACACAGCGGAAGAATCGATCGGGGAATTCCGAACAACTGCATTAACCACGGGTCCCAGTCCCAATCTGTCAGGTTCCACAAAAGGGTGCGCGCAGCGTTGGCATGATCAATAACAAAAGGGGTTTCCTCAAGCACATGATGGAGTAAAAAGCTCGCCAAGGGACCCAGCGCAAGGCGGGATTGCTGTTCTGCTTTCATGACGGAGGAAAGTGTCTGCCTTAGCCATTGCAATTTGCTGACGCCATAGTGTGGCGAAAGGCGTAGACCGGTACGTTGCGCGATAGCTTGCGCGTAAGGAGTAAACGAACTCAGCCAGGCTGCAGCGCGGCGGTCTTGCCAGCTGAGTACAGGACTCAAGGCCTGGCCAGTTTCCCGATCCCAGGCAAGCACACTTGAACGCTGCGTGGCTAATCCTGCCCGATTGATCATGAGCGCATGCTTTTGGGCATAACGCATAGCTTCGGCGATGACCTGCCGAACAGAACTCAAGATTTCATCGGGATTCTGCTCAACCTCCGTTGAACTACGCTGATATAACGCAATTTTTTGAGTGAATGTTGCGACGGCCCGCCCCGTATCGTCAAATAATAACGCACGCGTCATATGCGTACCCTGATCGATAGCCAAAGTATGAGAGTGATGCATCACCACAGAATATTCGCCTATGGCGCCTCGATGATCAATTTGGAAACATCCGCTCTAGGCGTGCGATCAGGTAACGTTGGCATAATGGCATGCAGCACTTTTTGCGCAGTAGCACGGCAAACTGTCAGTTTTCCGCCATAGATACTGACGACTCGTGGCTTCTGAGGCGTATCACACTGCAGATGAATTTCTCGGGAACGATGAAAAGCAGCGCCTTGAATCGCAGGAAGCACCCGCAGGCCGGAAAATTTTTCTCTAACAGTCATACTTCTTTCTGGAAAGTAATGATGAAAACAATCCAGTAAATAAGCCTCTTCCGCGGCCAATGGAGACGATTTCTCCGGATCGCCGTTAAATAGGGTTTCAGTTGTTCCTAGAAGGGTATGTTGATGCCATGGCAGCACGAAGACCGCCCTTCGATCTGCAGGAGATTCCAGATAATAGCATCCTCTATTGAGGCATCCTTCCAGCACCAGATGACTTCCTTGCACCAGATCAACAGGGTATTCCGGCGGATGAGGGTCGATCCGTTGCGCCACCCTGTTAACCCATGGGCCGGCAGCATTCACAATGACGGCTGCGCTGCAGTGATTCATCCTGTTTTCCTGGAGATAATCGATTTCACACACTGTTGGAGAGAGGGTAGCATGAGTAAATTCCGCAGGGCACAGCAATTCCGCGCCCAGTGATCTTGCGGAATGCATCAGTGCCTGGGTCAAAAGCCGATCATCGGTCTGAGCGTCCCAGTACTGAAAAACATGCTTTAGCCCCTCGGTTGTCAGGCCATCCAGTTGTCCCCATTCAGACTGGGAGACAGAGCGGAAACGCGATGAGGGGCCGCCGCCAGCCAGCAAGGTATACAGGCTGAGTCCTGCCCGCAGTACCAGCGTGCTGCGGGACGTTTCCCGGTAAACCGGAATATAAAACGGACTCAGTCTGACCAGGGAAGGCGCCAGCTTCAGCCAATTAGACCGCTCTCGCAAGCTTTCATGGACAAGCGCAAAATGACCATTCTCCAGATAGCGCAGACCACCGTGAACCAATTTACTGGAGCGGCTTGAAGTACTCGCAGCCAGCGCAGTTTTTTCCAGCACCAGAACGGTATAACCACGCGCTGCAGCGGCCTGCGCCACGGCGACTCCCTGAATCCCGCCGCCAATGATAACGATGTCATAGTGGTTGGATACAGGCATGCTGTTTGAGTATTGGATGTTGTAATAATGTGCCAATGGTATCGGTCTCGATCAGAGAAATACCCTCATCAGCATACTTGAGCGCTGTGTAACTGTCATTGACGGTGTAAACAACCCATTGCCAAGGACCTTGCCATCGTGCTCCAGGCGCATGCGGCAGACGCCGGGTGCTACAAAACAGAAACTCGGCTGCCAGCCGTTTTGCGATAACCGCATGCTCACTGTCCCATTTCGGGATAACCCAGCCAATCCGCTCAGCGCCCTGCCTCCTTGCAAGCGCTGCTGCCCGTGAATCAAACGAAATCAGGACACATTGCCTAATATAGGGATAAATGACCTCAAGAATGGCATCCATTGTTACCGTCAAACCAAATTTAGCAATACTTTCCAGCTTTATTTCGACAAATGCGGTTACCCACGGCCTCGCTTGCAAATGCTGACAGAAAGTGGCCAAATCAGATAATGGTTCAGTTTCTGGTGAACCAGAAAAACCCAAACGTGGGTAGGGCACTGAAAGCGTATTAATGATTTCATCGTCAAGCTGGGTCAACCAGCAATCACTTCTCGTCAAGCGCCGCAGATGATCATCATGACACAAGAATGGGGTTCGACGAGCGCTCAATTGTATATCGATCTCGACAAAACAGGCTCCAGCCAGCGTTGCGGCCTCAAACCCGGCAAGACTATTCTCTGGATAGCGCGCAGGATAGCCTCGATGGGCGATAAGATAAGGGATAGTTTGCTCAGATATAGACATATGTTTCCTGCAAATAATATGAACCAGAGTCTATTTTGTACTTTGGATCATAGCGATCAGTCAGAGTCTGATCCTTAAGATTAGATGATAGAATCCTTAAAAATATGGCAATTAATGAATTTTCCGGGAAAAATAATGCGTAAATTTGCAATGAGTTTCAACCTACTCCTCCCTGTCTTATTGGCAGCCCTGCTTTTCATACCCTATATAATGAATTTTCTTGCGCATGCTCTGATTGGAAAGAAGCAATTCCCTCCCGCCATCATGATGAAGTTACCTGTTGAAAGCACCGCTGTCACGTTACCCGCAGAAGTGGTGCAATTCACACCTTTTGATATTGCGCTTCAACTGGATACTCATGCATTGGCAAGGCGCATCAATAACATTATAGCCAAATCTCCTCATGGCGTTGCCATACGGGGTATTACCGGCAAAGTGCATTCCAACATGCAAGCAGAAATTGTGGGAAATGCGTTTCATATTGACAATCCAGGACCGCAAGCGCAGCTTCTTTCCAGTCACGGCGAAACGCTCTGGTCCTGGAAAATCACACCCTTAACACCAAATCGCCAAACACTTACGCTTCAGCTTCATCTGATACCCCTCGACAGCGCGCCGGAAAATCAGGAAGTTGTTGATCTTGCCGAGATACAAGTATTTGCACAAAAAAATCCTGTTGAATGGACAAAACGGCATGGGATATGGTTTATAGCAGCAGCTGTGCTGGCAACAGGAATTGGGTGGAGAATACGCCGATCCAAACAATAGATAAGACAGGCCATACGCAAGCAATACTGGTCAGAATTATTACCATGCTGATCTGGTCAAATTAATTTAAATATTTACATTTCCTGATAAATTGCCAATTTCATCATCAGTATCAAACAGGACTTCTTTATGGTATTCATCAAATGGTTACTCATCATTGCCTTATTCATTGTCATTGCAATCGTGCTAGCAGTTCTCGCAGGTCAGCTTGGTATGCTCAAAGGAGCGGCTCCAACCGATCTGGGCGTACAGGAGGGCAAGCTTAAACCACCTGCCATGACACCTAACAGTGTGTCCAGTCAGGCTACACTTTATCCGGATCATCCACAGCTTAATTACGCCAACATCGAACCATTGCCACTCATCGGAGATGCCGTCACAACCATGGCGCGCATACGCAGCATCATCGAAGGCATGGAGGGAGCAGAAGTCATCACAAGCGATGAGCATTACCTCTATGTTCAATTTACGACCAGAATCATGAAATTTGTAGATGATGCAGAATTCTGGCTTGATCCGGTTGCCCATGTCATTCAGGTACGCTCAGCTTCCCGCCTGGGAAAAAGTGATTTAGGCATGAATCGCAAACGGATTGAAGCAATACGTGCGCAGCTCGAATCTTCTTGATTCCGGAACATGATTGTTGAAATGATACGCCGATTTAATCTGATTCGCTGGTTTTTGCTCGCGCTGCCTGTCCTGGCGCTATTGCTGACAGGCGCTTCCTGGCTGCTGTTACAAGGCAGTTTGCCAAAATATGATGGAGAAGCACCTGTTTCCGGCCTGTCCACATCGGTAACCGTTGAGCGCGATGCGCTGGGAAGTGTAACTGTATGCGCGCAGGATCGTTTGGATCTCGCCAGAGCATTAGGCTATGTCCATGCTCAAGAGCGTTTTTTTGAAATGGATCTCATGCGACGCAGCGCTGCAGGAGAACTCGCTGAGCTATTTGGCGCAGCCGCGCTACCCGTAGATCGAAAAGCGCGGGGACACCGGATGCGCGCCCGTGCTACAGCAATGCTAGCTGATCTGCCTGAAGTCCAGCGCCGTTTGGTCAATGCTTATCGTGATGGCGTAAACGAAGGACTGACTGCGCTCATCGTGCGCCCATTTCCTTACCTGCTGACGCGCACCCAACCGCATGCCTGGCGTAGCGAAGACAGTCTACTGGTGATTCTGTCAATGTATTTTACTTTGCAAGAACCCAGCATCCAGCGTGAGCTGCAACTTTCCACGCTACGCGCCGGATTGCCCGAATCTGCCTACCAATTCTTGGCTGCAAGCGGAGGTGAATGGGATACGCCGCTGGTGGGCACATCTTTTCAATGGCCACAGCCCCCTTCCAGTGAAGAACTCGATTTGCGCAAACCCGATCCTGAACGGAAATACAACGTACGAAATCACAGAAATAATCAGCATGATGAAGCGCCGGGTAGCAACAGTTTTGCAGTAGCTGGTTCACTGGCCGCGGGTGCTGCGTTGGTAGCCAATGATATGCATCTCCCGTTACGGACACCCAGTTTGTGGTTCCGTACGCGACTCATTTATCCTCACCCTCACCGCCCTGAGCGGACTATTGATACGAATGGGGTAAGTTTGCCTGGCGTACCTGCGATTGTCGTAGGCTCCAATCGTCATATTGCCTGGAGCTTTACCAACAGCTATGGCGACATGGCTGACTGGGTGCGGATAAGGGTTGATCCGGCAGATTCATCACGTTATCGGAGCGCAGAAGGCTGGAAAGCCGTCACAGTCCACCGTGAAATACTGCATGTGCGTGACGCAGTGGACGAAATACTCGAAGTTCGTGAAACCGAATGGGGACCCATACTGGCAAGCGATCATGATGGCACACTCTTGGCACTAGTCTGGGCTGCCCACCAGGCTAATTCAATCAATCTGGATCTTATCAACCTTGAGCAGGTGGAAACAGTAGATAACGCCATTATTGTTGCCCAGAATGCGGGTATTCCCGCACAAAATTTTATTGTCGGAGATCGCGACGGCAACATTGCCTGGACGATCGCCGGCCGCATCCCACTGCGCAGCGGCCAATACAATCCAGGTGGACCGGCAGACTGGAGTGAAGGAAATAACGGTTGGCACGGCTGGCTGGAATCAGCAAAATACCCATTGATCAGCAATCCACAAGGGCAGCGTCTGTGGAATGGCAATGCACGGGCAGTCGATGGCGCCATGCTTGAACATCTTGGCGATGGCGGCTATGAGCTTGGTGCCCGTACCCGGCAAATCCGGGACAGCCTCCAGAAAAGTGAGTATTTCATACCCGATGATTTATTCTCGATTCAGTTAGACGACCGTGCCTTGTTTCTTTCTCGCTGGCGGCAATTGCTTGAACGGACGTTGAATCTGGTGCCTGCTTCTGCCTGGGGCACAGAAATGCAAACAGCGCTGCGTGATTGGGATGGCCATGCTTCCATTAGCTCTGTCGCCTACCGTATCGTGCGCACGTTTCGGCAGGAGGTCATTGACAGTGTCCTGGATAATTTTGCTGCTGAAGTAAGACGCCGCTATCCGAATTTCTTATTACCCAGGCTAGCCCAGAGCGAACATGCCGTGTGGATGTTGCTTGAGCAACGCCCACTGCATCTGTTGCCGCCGGAGTATACCGATTGGAATCAACTGCTCGTAACCTGCGCACAACGTATCGCCGAACGCATGCAGACTCAGCCAGGAGGAATGATAGCGCGTACCTGGGGTGAGCAGAATACAGCGGCTATTCAGCATCCACTGAGTCGCGCGCTGCCAGGGTTTATCGCTCAGTGGCTGGATATGCCGCATGATCCGCTGCCAGGCGATAGTTATATGCCACGCATCCAGTCGCCCAATTTTGGCGCCTCACAGCGTTTCGTAGTTGCACCGGGCGATGAAGAGCAAGGCTATTTTTCGATGCCTGGGGGACAAAGCGGCCATCCGCTTTCACCCTACTATGGCAGTGGCCATGCTGACTGGGTGGCTGGCAAAGCAACGGCGTTCCTGCCAGGACCACCTGAACATATACTTTCTCTGCTTCCACTCAGAAGCAGTCAGTGACCGATTTATTGTCCATATTGATTATCAAGCTTAAAGGAGACTTTGATGAAAAAGATTTATGTGCTTGTAATGTGTTTAATCGCGGCCCCAGTCCTGGCCACGGATATTGATGAACGTAAAGTGCTCTCGCTTAATGAAATGCAACGCCATCACATCCTGACCGAAATGAACGCATTGCTGCTCGGCACGCAGCAGATCCTTCAGGCGCTCTCTGAAGAAGATATGATGGCGGTCGCTCGCCATGCGCGTATGCTCGGCATGGAGATGGCGCACACTGGAGAAAATCATTTACGATCCGTATTACCGGAAGATTTCATGCAGCTTGGCATGTCGGTGCACAAAAGCTTTGACCAGATTGCAGCCGATGCTGAGAATCTGAAGGACCCCAAGCATACCTTGAGTCAGCTGAGCGCCACTCTGCAACGCTGTGTCGCCTGCCATGCTGCCTATCAGATCCGGACGACCAATCTCCCTCTCCCTGGTGAAACAGAAACTCACCCTATCCATCACATGCATCATTGATAAAAAATTTTCCATGAGCGTTTTCCGTAAACACTTCGGATAACATGACAACTGATTCTGGCAAAGAAGCGTTCCCTGGCCAAGTCAGCTTCCCTGAAGCATGGTCATTCTGGCTCAAACCTGGCTGGATCAGTGAAAAACGTTTTTTGTATGCGCTGCTGAGCTGAAACGAAGAGTCCGCACGATTCGCGCTGGAAACTCTTGCAGCCATGACATAGTTTTTGCAAGGCATTAAGAAATCTGTCATAAAAAAAGGAAAGCAGGCAGTGCTATGCTAAGTTCAATGCCATGAAATTGGGATAAATTTGCATACTGCCCAAAGAGGCCTTAAGTAGGATGAATAAAGCCGATATATGACGCATTTCTACCCTTTATATTGCTTAAGAAATCATGTAGCATCACGGAGTTGTCGCAGATTTCTTAGAGATGGACTTGAATGGGCAACAATTTATGCTGGAAATTTCAGGTTTTGTCTTAATCAAATAACAGTAAGGAGATGAAAATGAATAAAAAAATGAAGTGTGTATTTACTGTCGCAGCATTGGGCGCTGCTGTTGCATTATCTGGTTGCGCAACGACAGGACAATTAGAGGAAGTGAAGGCACAACTCAATGCTGTTCAAGCAGATGCAAATGCTGCCAAGTCAGAAGCTGGTGCAGCCAGAACGACTGCGAATGAAGCAAAAGATATTGCAAACAGAGCACTCAATACTGCCAATGAGGCCAATGCACGCTCAATCGAAACTGAAACAAAAATTGACCGTATGTTCAAACGATCCATGTATAAATAAACTGTGCAGATAAAATAAAAAAAAGCCCCGTTTGGGGCTTTTTTTATTGCTTATTATTTTGAAATCAAGACAGGAACACCGTTCTTCTCAAACACCGCCAGTTCAAGAGCCGATTCATCAATGATGATATCCTCTCTGGCGTGATTTGTTTTTCTGCCATTGGCACTCTTCTCAAGGAAGCTGGCGATCGATTCACGCACTTTCTGCATATAATCAGCATACTCATTCTCATTTTCTTCCAGTGGCGGGTGCAATTCTATAAACAAGGAATCAGCTAACCAGCCAAGTTTTATGGGTTGATTGACTAGCTGAACGGATGTTCCGACAGCTACCTGATCAAACAATTTCTCGATTTCTTCAGGGTACATGCGCAAGCATCCATGTGTCACGCGCATACCTATGCCAAATGGCTTGTCAGTGCCATGGATCAAATAACCCGTCGTACCCAGATATAAAGCATGGCGGCCTAATGGGTTATTCGGGCCGGGCGGGACGATATCCGGTAGCGGTGGATTACCTGCTGCGATAGCCTCATTCTTAAGTGATTGAGGCGGTATCCAGGTAGGATCCTTTTGCTTTCTAATGACGGTTGTTCTTCCTAGCGGCGTGCGCCAGTCCATTCTTCCTATGCTGATAGGATAAGTAATGACAACCGGTTTCTTCCCTTTTTCCGGTTTAGGAAAATAGTAAAGCCGCATTTCAGGTAGATTAATTACTAAACCAGTCCGCTCAGCCTGCGGAAAAATGTGTCGAGACGGTATGACAACTGGAGCGCCATCAGGAGGAAGCCAGCGATCCACCAAGGGATTAGCCAGCAATATTGCGTCCTGTCCGATACCGTACCTTCGTGCAATATCAAGAAGAGTCTCCTCACGGCTCGCTGCTACCACTTCTATTTGGCCAAAAATATCAATATCCGATGGAGGCAATATCCAAGTCGTGGCCTGCGCCAATGTCGCTGTTAATAAGGTATAAAATAATATAGCAAGGCTACGCATAACCAGGCTCACATAAAGTAAATATACTCATCTCCGTAGCCGTACAAGGAAAGGTTTGAAAATGACTAAGAGTTCAACTATAGCAAATACTGAATAAAGCATCCCCGCAGCAAGCTGCGGGGATGCTTTATTTATCTAAAACCAGATAATTAAACAGGCTGCAAGTCTTGAAAAACTTACAACCTGCTCATATGAATCACCAACAATATTATTTTATGTTAACTGTTAATGATTCTTTGAAAAATCGATCAATTTCTGGAAGCTAAATAAATAATCCTGATCCTTCAATGGCGTATGACATTGAACACAGTTCAGATCGTTGCTTTTGGGCGTGCCATCCGGATTATACACGGCAAATCCCCAGTCACCTGTGCGATTGCCCTGAGAAAAAGCTTCATCCCAGTCACTTCTTTTTTCCATCACTGCAACTGCTGCCAGTTTCTCAATTTCGAAAAGGCCTTCTTTACCTGAGATGATCTTGCCATCCGCATCTTTTTTAGGTTCATATATTTCCATGATCACCACAGCCCCAGGCTCCGCTTCCTTGCCTTTTTTATAACTCTCGATGGCTATCTTATTCGCATAGAATTTTGCTAACTGTGTCTGATTAGCTCGGTTGGCAGTATCGTATTTCGTAAAGATCTGCTGATAGCTCTCAGGAAGCTTGACAAAATCAGGATCACCTCCGCCATGGGCATAAAAAGGTAAAAGTGCGCAAACCAGGGTAATGAGTTTAAATGGGTGCTTCATTTTCTCTCCTTGCTTGTAATATTTTGTGGTTAAGGGATTCCCAGGAAAAATCACTCCTTCAATAACCATGCCAAGTAACCGCTAAAGGATCATTTTCCAGTTTTTTGTACAACTTAAGACAACATTATATGCACAATAGCAGGCAGTGGGAAACCTTGTATCACGCATTCACGATGGAAACATATACACCCAAAAAACCGGATCGTTCCGATTAGCCGATTTTCTTTAGCTCCATCTGGGCTTGCCGGTAATTCGGATAAATGCGCTCGACTACTTTCCAAAATGCAGAAGAATGATTCATCTCAATAAGGTGAGATAATTCATGGGCTATTACATAATCTACCAGAGAGATTGGCAACTGAATCAACCGCCAGTTGAGGCATACTGTCCCGTGTGAACTACAGCTTCCCCACCGGGTTCGCGCACTGGACAATCTCAGTCTTGGTAATGGCACACCCAGTTTATCTGCATAAAGCGCCATTCGCTCACTCATATGCGCCATCGCCTGTTTACGATACCAGGCCATCACGAATTTCTCGATTTGACAGGAAGTGAATACGGCCAAAGAAGAAGGTATTCCCTGGACTTGGTCTGCTTTATTGTCTTGCGACACCATTTGCAGTTTATCTGATCCCGTCAACGCCAATCGATAGGGATCACCCAACAACCAGAAAGTGCTATCCGGGCACCACTGAGGCTGGATGATTCTTTTCTCTTTCCAGGCATCCAGATTTCCGATAACCCACCCTGCCTTACTGTGTAATACTCGTTCAATACTGCTGAGCGTCGCATGCAAAGGTACACTGACAGTTAAACCATCTCGGTTAATTCTCAAACCAACCGTTTTGCGGTCACGACGGATAAGCGTATAAGCGATTACTCTGTCGGCAAGCTTGACGCTGTGTGCCTCATTTTTCTGTATCTTTGAGCGGCTCGTTGAGAATCGAAACACATTGTCCATCAGACCCTTCTTTTTCAAAACAACTGATACGCGAGACTTCGGCTTCGATCCAGGCTTTTACACGTTCGTTAAGCGCTTCGGGCTCCATGCCGGTTGGATCAATTGGCTTGCCAATGCTTACTGTGATCGTTCCGGGATATTTGATAAACGAATTTTTACCCCAAAACTCTCCAGCATTGTGCGCAACCGGTACCACCAGTGCGCCGGTATGGGTAGCAAGCCATGCGCCACCTATTTTGTATTTCCCTGTCTTGCCTGGAGGAATGCGTGTTCCTTCCGGGAAAACAACTATCCAGAAATTCTGCTCCAATCTCTCTCTTCCCTGCTCGACGATCTGCTGTAATGCCGCTTTACCTGAGCTGCGGTCAATTGCGATCGGATTGGTCATAGCGAGTCCCCAGCCAAAAAATGGAATCCGCAACAACTCTTTTTTAAGCACCCATACCTGAGGCGGAAAAATTTGCTGTAATGCCAAGGTTTCCCATGCTGACTGATGCTTCGATAGGACAATACTGGGCCGATCAGGAATATTCTCAGTACCAATTACGCGATAATGCAGTCCACAAATGACCTTCAGCAGAAACAGCATAAGGCGGGTCCAACCATAGGTAACCTTGTAACGATGATGGGGCGAAAGCGGAAAGCAGAAAAGCGTGATTAATGCGTAGGGTGGGGTGATAATAATTTGTAATAATGTATAAATTATCGCACGCAACGCATTCAGTATCATATCCGCTTCACCAATGTATCAACGACAGACGCCAAATCAGCAAAAATTTGCGTACCTTCTGGCAAATCGCCATTTGCATGGGTTATTTCACCTTTCCCAGTCAACACTAAAATCGGAATAGCGCCGATAGCGATTGCTGCCTGTAAATCCCGCAATGAATCGCCAATAGCAGGTATCCCTTTGAGATTCGTACTATAACGTTGCATAATTTCCTGGAACATGCCTGTTTCAGGTTTACGACAATGGCATTTATCCTGCTGTGTATGCGGACAGAAAAAAAGCGCATCAAGGCGTCCTCCGGCTTGATGAACTGCCTTGAACATCTTGTCATTGATGGCATTAAAAGTAGCCATATCGAGCAAGCCACGACCTATACCCGACTGATTGGTCGCAACGATCACGCGATACCCTGCATGAGTAAGCCGCGAAATGGCTTCCAGGCTACCCGGTATGGGCATCCATTCATCAGGCGTTTTGATAAAGGTATGGCTGGTCTCATTGATCACACCATTGCTATCAAGGATGATCAGCTTCATCTCAACTCGCCAGTCTGGAAATATCAGCTACTCGATTCATGACTTGTTGAAGCTTTTTAAGCAAAGCCAGGCGATTGTTACGCAGCCTGTCATCATCGGTATTAACCATGACATGATCAAAGAAAGTATCAACGGGTGCCTTCAATGCTGCGAGGATTTGCAAGGCAATCGTGTAATCCTTCTCCAGGAAGGCCTCATCCACTTTGTCTTGCATCTCGATCAACGCTTGATACAGCGCCTGCTCAGCAGGCGCCTGTAAATGTTCAGCATCCACCTGTGAGCCGATATCAACAGCGACCTTCTTGAGAATATTACTCACACGCTTGTTGGCAGCCGCAAGACTGGCTGCCTCTGGCAAGGAAGCAAAAGCACGCACAGCGGTAAGCCGTTTGGGAACATCATTTAAATGCTGGGGATGAAGCGCCAATACCGCATCCACTTCTTGCGCGCTATAGCCCTGCTCACGCAAACTCCCGGCCAGGCGATCATAGATAAATTCCAGCAATTGCCCGTTCACCTCGGCAGATATCCGATGCCGTGCATGATTCCGGACCGCTATTTCACCAGCCTGAACAGTTGGCTTTTGAAATGCCACTTGTTGCGCCCATTGTTCCGCAATCCGTTCATCCTGGAGAATGTCAATGATTCGCTCAAGCAGTCTCTCCATTTCGAGCGGTAAATCCTTTTCAATGAGGATACGAATCACGCCCAGTGCATGGCGGCGCAAAGCAAAAGGATCCTTGTCTCCGGTGGGAATCTGGCCAATACCAAACAGATTGATCAAGGTTTCAAGCTTGTCCGCCAGTGCCACACAGACACCAACCAGATTACGTGGCAGCACATCGCCCGCAAAACGGGGTTTGTAGTGATCTTCTATCGCAAAAGCAATCGCACCGCCTATACCCTCATGCTGGGCATAGTAGCGCCCCATAATACCCTGAAGCTCGGGAAATTCTCCGACCATGTCGGTCAGCAAATCCGCTTTAGCTAATCTCGCCGCTTCCCCTGCTTGTTCTGCCAGCGCATTTCCACCCAGCATTTGCCCGATTTCGTGCGCAATAGCGCGCACGTATTCTATACGCAGACCTTGCGTACCCAGCTGATGATGGTAAACCACCTTGTC
Source organism: uncultured Nitrosomonas sp. (assembly GCA_964554625.1). Classification (GTDB taxonomy): domain Bacteria; phylum Pseudomonadota; class Gammaproteobacteria; order Burkholderiales; family Nitrosomonadaceae; genus Nitrosomonas. Next base: position 68,240 of record CAZKPL010000001.1, read on the forward strand.
CAGTCCGGGAATGCGTGAAGCCAATGTATTCTTTCGGTCCTGATCAAAGAAAAATTTTGCATCGGCCAGACGAGAGCGCACGACGCGTTCATTCCCATCGATCACCAAGTGAGCATCTACAGGGCAGATGTTCGATACCATCAGAAAGGTATTCACCAGCTTCCCATTGCTATCCAGCAGCGGGAAGTATTTCTGATTGGCTTTCATCGTCAGAATCAGGCATTCCTGCGGCACTTCAAGAAATTCTGACGGAAATTTGCCTATGAGCACGTTAGGATGCTCTACCAGGGCTGTTACTTCATCCAGCAAGGCCTCATCCTGAATAAGCTGCAAATTTTCCTTAGCTGCAGCCGCAATAAGCTGATTTGAGATCCTGGTACGGCGCTCAGCAAAGCTGGCAATAACGGCGCCTTCTGTTTCCAGTTGCTGAGCATAGCTATCCGCTTCCCTAATGACGATGGAATGAATGCTCGCTTCGAAGCGATGGCCTTGTGTCACTTGACTGGCAGCCAAACCCAACACGCTCACAGGAACGACCTCCGTGCCATGCAATGCGGTCAGCCCATGTGCTGGACGAACGAAATTGACACTCTCCCAGCCATCTGCCAGCTGATAGGTCATCACCTTGGGTATAGGTAATTGCGCAATCGCATCATCGAGCGCTTGCTGCAATCCCTCAGCAAGCACAATACCCGGCACAACACGCTCGAGGAAAAGAGTTTCAGATTTACCCTCCATAACCCGGCTCAGCTGCGAAACAACAAATGCATCCACACCTAATCCGCTCAATTTCTTGATCAAAGCCGGAGTAGCCCGCCCTTCCCCATCCAAGCCCACTGCGACGGGCATTAGCTTGGTCGTCACGACCCGATCGGAAGCCTGCGCCAAAACCTGTGTGATATGCGCTGCCAGTCTGCGCGGCGTGGCATAGGCAGTCACCACTGCATCAGGCGTAACGAGATTCTGAGTCTTCAAGCTATTTATCAGTATTTCAGCAAAACTCACGCCCATTTTATTCAACGATTGGGGGGGTAGCTCTTCGACCAACAGTTCTATAAGCAGATTTCTTGTTACCATGTTCACCCTGCTTTCTTGGACATTTGCGCCACCCATTCACGGGGAGCCAAGGGAAAGGAAGGCTGCAAACGTTCACGGCTATCGTAATACGCCTGCGCTACACGACGCGCGAGATTACGGATACGCGCGATATAGGCTGCCCGCTCGGTTACCGAAATGGCTCCCCGGGCATCCAATAAATTGAAGCTGTGCGCCGCTTTTAGGACTTGTTCGTAGGCAGGTAACGGTAATTGTTTCTCCATCAGACCATTGGCCTGCTCTTCATATTTACCAAAAGCCAGAAATAGGAATTCGGTATCGCTGCATTCAAAATTATAAGTCGATTGCTCGACTTCATTTTGATGATAGACGTCGCCGTAGCTGAGTCCTTCTGTCCAGGTTAAATCAAAAACATTCTCCACCCCTTGCAGATACATGGCCAGACGCTCCAACCCATAAGTAATCTCACCCGTAATTGGCCGGCAATGGATACCCCCGACTTGCTGAAAATAGGTAAATTGCGTTACCTCCATGCCATTCAGCCATACTTCCCAGCCCAGTCCCCAAGCGCCAAGCGTTGGATTTTCCCAATCATCTTCAACCAGCCGCACATCGTTCTGCTTCAAATCCAAACCCAACGTCTGAAGTGAACCAAAATATAAATCCAGAATATTTTGTGGTGCCGGTTTCAATACCACCTGATATTGATAATAATGCTGCAGCCGATTCGGATTATTGCCATAACGGCCATCCTTGGGACGGCGTGATGGTTGCACATAGGCTGCACGCCAGGGCTCTGGCCCCAGTGCGCGTAAAAAGGTAGCAGTATGGCTGGTGCCAGCACCTACTTCCATATCATAAGGCTGCAACAAAGCACAACCCTCCTTGCTCCAATAATGCTGGAGCGTCAGAATCATTTCCTGAAAGGTCGGTGTAGGCATCAATGTAGACAAAAAAATTAGCTCGGAGTGGTTGTATTGATCATGCCTAGCATTTTACAGGGTTTTACGTTTTCCATAAAAAAAGACTGACAGCCAGCCGATGACTAGAAGTAATCCTGCCCCCCCTAATACCAGACTATTGCCAACACGCACATATGGTGTGGTGCCTGAATAGCCTTGTGCTATCCCATGCAGAGCTGCGGTGGTAAACATTTCCAATTCCTGCAAGACCTTACCTCGTTGATCAATGATGGCGGTTACCCCGGTATTGGTGGCGCGCAACATATATCGACCCGTTTCCAAGGCGCGCATCTGCGAAATCTGTAGGTGCTGCCGCGGGCCAATGGAGCGCCCAAACCAGGCATCATTGCTGACATTCACCAGCAATGATGCCTGAGGCAGCTGCCTGATGATTTCTTCACCGAATACATCCTCATAGCAAATATTGATTGCCACTGTTTGTCCAGCCAAATGCAGAGGCTGCTGATCCAGTGCCCCGCGTGAGAAATCCGACAAAGGTATATTCAACACCTGGATAATCCAGCCAAATACCGATTTTAACGGGATATATTCTCCAAATGGCACCAGATGATGCTTCCGGTAGCGCTGTTCGGGAGATATCCCCAGGCTGAACATGGTATTGTAGTATTCATTTCTGTCCGGGGATGCCGATTCAGCCATGCCGATCAGCACATCCCCATTATTTGCTCTCGCATGGACAGCAAGCTCTGACAGGTAATCAACCGGTACATCTTCGTGAAACAAAGGAATCGATATTTCGGGTGTAACAATCAACCGGCTTTCACTTTCCCGAATAAGTCCCGCGTAAGTATCCATCGTCGTTACCACGTGATCTTCCCGCCATTTCAAATTCTGTGCAATATTTCCCTGCAATAGACTCACTGCCACAGGATCACCCTGAGGGGTGGTCCAGCTTATCCACTGCAACCCCAGACCCAATCCCCAGACACCGGCCAGAAAGTATAAAAATCGCCAGGTGCGCTTTTGCTCAAACCAAGATGTTAACCACGCAGCACTCAAAACCAGCAGAAATGAAATGCCATAGACACCCACTACTGGAGCAAAGCCTGAGAAAGGACTATAGGGCGCCTGTGAATACCCTACTGTTAGCCAAGGAAAGCCTGTAAACAGGGTGCCTCGCAACCATTCTGACAACATCCATAACGATGCCACCATCCATGGCCAAATACTGGGCGCAACAGCGCGTAATCTTACCAAAATCCAGCCAGTTAACGCCGGGAAAAGCGAGAGATAAGCGCAAAGCAAGATCAAAGCCAATACAGCCAGCGGCATTGACATGTTGCCAAAATCATGCAGACTGACATAAATCCAGGTTACACCCGCACCAAATATTCCCATGCCAAAAGAAAAACCCAATATGGCTGCACTAAAAGGCTTTACGCTCTTACGCCAGAAATAGAATAACAACGCCAGTGTAATAAAGGGTATTGGAAAAAAATAAAATGGTGCAAAGCCCAGAACAGTCAGCGCACCCAACAGGAAGGCGATGATTATTTTCAAGTTAATTTGATTCAATCCGGATCAGCAAACAAAAAAGTTTCAAGTGAATGACTTCGGACAACGACTGGAAAAATCAGAAATTATAGCTTGTTTATTTCCATAATCAGCTTGAATGGCAAGTAAAGCAGGACTACTACAATCAATAAATAGGCAATAAACAAGATGGGATTTTCCTTCAAGCTATCCAGCACTGTTTTGTTTTTTCCTTCTCTTTTGAGTCGCGCATACTCTTCCCGGACACGAATAGAACGTGCTTTCTGATAAGCATCGAGTAATTTTTTTGCTTCCTGGTACTGATGCTCATCCCTTACCCAGAGCGCTGGCATGGAAACCCCCCAATTGCCTGCAGATGTCTCATAATAATCGATATGATGACTAGTCAGTAACTCGCGCACTTCCTCTGCCTCATCATCTGGAATATTTCTAAGCCTAAACAATATCTTTGACATTTACCCGGTTGTGATCATAGTAAGATCATTTGCAATGAATTTATCAGCATGATGCTATGATTATGCCCTTTCTTGTGTCAAGCCCAAGGCAAACAAATGTTTCTCCAGGTTATACTCGATTGATGAAAAAATCTATTTTAATCACAGGCTGCTCCAGTGGAATTGGTTACTGTGTCGCCCATGCATTGCATAAACGAGGTTATCGGGTATTCGCAACCGCACGGCGGCAGGAAAGCGTGGCAACGTTATTAGCTGAAGGACTGGAAAGCCTACGTCTGGATTTAGATGATTCAGGCTCGATTCAGCAGGCATTCGCAGAAATCATGCATCGCACCGGCGGAGAATTGTATGCCCTGTTTAATAATGGCGCCTACGGCCTCCCAGGTGCCGTCGAAGATCTGAGTCGTAGCGCCTTACGCGCACAATTTGAAACCAATGTCTTTGGCTGGCTGGAATTAATCAACCTGGTGTTGCCTGTCATGCGCAAGCAAGGCTATGGCCGGATTATCCAGAATAGCTCTGTTCTGGGTTTTGCCGCCATGCCATTTCGCGGCGCCTACAATGCCTCCAAGTATGCGATCGAAGGGTTGAGCGATACACTCCGCATTGAATTGATGGGGAGTGAAATCTTTGTCAGCCTGATCGAACCAGGGCCGATTGCCACTCAATTTCGAGCCAATGCGCTCAAGGCATTGCAGAAATACATCAATATAGACAATAGCTTCCATCGGGATAAATATCTCGCAGTATTGAATCGGCTGAACAAGCAAGGACCAGCCGTTCCTTTTACGCTGCCGCCAGAAGCCGTGCTCAAACGAGTCATCCACGCACTTGAGGCACGCACGCCCCGACCACGTTATTATGTTACTGTTCCCACTTATTTATTTGGCTTTCTCAAACGCATCCTGAGTACTCGCTTACTGGATAGACTGCTCGCCAAAGCTGGAAATAGTAATTAAGCCTAGCTTTCCCATTGGGGAATTTTCTAATGGAAAATCTGGGTTAATATACAAGCAAGCCATAAAAAAAACGCCCCACCAATATGCAGCGGGGCGCAAAGGCTTCGTCACAAAACCATTCTCTAGACACAATGACCTTGCTAGAAACAAGAGAAGAAAAATACAACCAATTTAAAACACAACTAGGGACTACACCTCACAGCTACGAGCAACAATTACTAGGGAGGCAAGCATTCACATCCCCTGAACTCCAATCGTCAAAAACCGATTCCAAGATACGCGCCTGCAGTTAAGCCACTGAGATTGACACCATCGGTCTTGCCAAATGTCTCGTGATAACGAGCATCTACACCAAGATAGAATTCTTTCCAGATTCGATAATCGGCACCCGCGGCAAACATCATGCCAGGCGCCAAGACTGTAATGGATTCTGTCGGCGGACTGACCACATGAAGCGCAAACCCTGCCGGAATGATCCAGGGTCTAAAGTCGCTACCTTCCAGAAATTTAATTTTCGGTGCAGCTGACAAAGTAAATTGGGTTACCGTTACATCCCGCGGATTCAAAGTTCCGCCTGCCAACTGTGTGGGAGCGTTGGCTAGCGCATTACCTTGCGACACGCCAAAGCGCTTATATTCAAACATCAATTCAGCAAAGATATCCGTCTTGGGCATCATGCCCCAGGCATCTCTTGTTAAGCTCCAATCAAATCCTGCCCCAATATACCAGCCATCATTGTCTCCTGCCTCCTGCGCACCGAGCGGCGCGACATTACTTTGCAGTGTTACGCCATTTCGGCCCTGTAAATTATGCGCGTAGCCGCCACGGAAAAAAAGCATATTATGATGATGTTCGCGTTCCATAGTAGATTGCTCTGCCTGAACTTGCTTAATTTCCCGGTCTCCCCGCACAACATCTTCTTTTACCTTCCTAATCTCCAATTGATCTTGAGCAGCCTTATCTTTTACTTGATTGAGCTCTTGCCGAATAGCTTTCAATTGACTTTCCAATAATTGGATCTGCTGCTCCAGAGCACGGGTTGATGTATCGTGTGCAAATGCTTGCGATGCTACCATCGTCATGGTAATGGTAAGTGAGCTCACTACTGCACTGGCAACTAACCGCATTTTATGACGCAATGGCCTCATTCCACTCTCCTTTTTATTTATTTTATCTATTCAAATAAGCCTACGGTCAATAATAGAAAAACATTACCCTATACACCTTGATCTAAATCAAAGTTTATCTATTTCAGCAGAGAATACACTTATGATTCATTGGCTAACTCCAAATGACAAATATTTCCCACCCCTCGAAATGGCTCTTGATGAGCCCAATGGGTTAATCGCTGCGGGCGGCAACTTATCATCACAACGCCTGCTGAGCGCGTATCGTTGCGGAATCTTTCCCTGGTTCAATCAGGGAGAACCGATTTTATGGTGGAGCCCGGATCCGCGCATGGTGCTGTTTCCTCACGAATTAAAAATATCCCGCTCGCTTCACAAAACGCTGAAGAAACACCATTATGAAATTCGTACCGATAGCGCCTTTACCTCGGTCATGCAGGCTTGTGCAGCGCCGCGTAAAGAACAGGAAGGCACCTGGATACACCCGGAAATGATTTCAGCCTATACTGCGTTACATGAATTAGGCGTAGCCCACTCCGTGGAAACCTGGATCGAGGGGGAATTAGCAGGGGGGTTGTATGGTATTGCTCTGGGAGAAATGTTCTTTGGTGAATCAATGTTCTCCCATGTTACTGATGCCTCCAAAATTGCCTTTGTCCACCTGGTAAAACAATTGCAATGCTGGAACTTTGGCATGATTGACTGTCAGATGAAAACAAGGCATCTCGCTTCATTAGGTGCCAGGGAAATTCCTCGAATTGATTTTGCCCAAATATTAAATAATCTGGTCATTGCGCCTGAAAAGGCTGGAAAGTGGCACTTTGATTATGTCTATCCAGAATGATGTTATCTTACCTGTTATGAAATTTCATACTACTGAATTTTATCCATGCAGTTACTTGCCGAGTAAGCTTGCCCGCTCACAAATTGCAGTGCCAGATGAACTGATAGATGTGTCCACTTATGCTCAACTGGTCAAAACTGGCTTTCGCCGTAGTGGCAGTTTTATTTATCGCCCAAGCTGCGAACAGTGCGAAGCCTGCATTCCAGTACGTGTGATCGTTGATCAGTTCTCATCCAGCCGGACACAGCGCAGAGCCTGGAAGCAGCATCAACACTTGGTAGCCGCGCACCACAAATTGCATTACCACCCTGATCACTATCGCCTCTATCGGCGTTATCAAGTGAAACGCCATGCGCATAGCGGCATGGATTACGATACCCGTGATCAATACTGCAATTTCTTGCTGCAAAGCAACGTCGATTCCAGGCTGATCACCTTCCATGAACATGATCAACTACGCATGATCAGCATCATTGATCAATTACCGGACGGCCTTTCTTCGGTATATACTTTCTTTGACCCGGATGTTCCCAATGTAAGTTTCGGTACTTTTAACATTCTGTGGCAAATAGAGCAATGCCGCATAAAAAGACTACCTTATCTTTATTTGGGTTATTGGATTGGAGAAAACCGGAAAATGAGTTATAAAGCCAATTTCCAACCTTTACAAGGCCTGGTGAACGGGCAATGGCAGGCTTTTAGCGCGCCTCCAAGATGATCCTCTAGCTCTTGGCTTTACTTAATTTCATCTGCTTTTCAAGGTAAAATAAGCATTAATGCTCTATCGTTTTCTTCGTCCGCTGCTATTCGCGCTTGATCCTGAGACAGCGCACACCCTTTCTCTCAGCGCATTGCGGCACCTCCAAAATTCTGGATTGCTCCCAAGCCGCTCGTTTGCTTGCAAGCCATGCAAGATAATGGGTTTGAGTTTTCCCAATCCTGTTGGTCTAGCGGCAGGATTAGATAAAGACGGTGCTTATATAGATGCACTTGCAAAGCTGGGATTTGGCTTTATTGAGGTAGGTACGGTAACGCCCCGCCCACAACCGGGCAATCCGCGGCCACGTCTGTTTCGTCTTCCTCAAGCCCACGCAATTATCAATCGCATGGGCTTTAATAACCACGGCGTCGATCACCTAATAGAAAATATTAGGCACTCGAATTTTCAGGGGATACTAGGGATTAACATTGGTAAAAATTTCGATACTCCGTTAGATAAAGCCGCAGAAGATTATCTGATTTGTTTGCATAAGATTTATCGTTATGCCAGCTACGCGACCATCAACATTTCTTCACCTAATACTCGCAATTTAAGGCAATTGCAAAATACTGCCGAGCTTGATCACTTATTGCATATCTTGAAAACGGAGCAAGCAAAGCTTAGTGATCAACATGGTAAATACACGCCATTAGTCGTAAAGATTGCGCCTGATCTGGAATCATCACAACTCGAAGCGATTGCTCACCTACTGGTAAAACACCGGATTGATGGCGTTATCGCTACCAATACGACTATTTCGCGCCAGAATCTAGATCATTTACCCCTTTCCAGGGAAACGGGTGGCTTGAGCGGCGCGCCGCTCAAGCCACTCAGCACCCACGTAATTAAAAAGCTACATGCCTTGCTGCAAGAGGCGATACCTATTATCGGTGTCGGCGGCATCATGTCTGCTGAAGATGCAAGGGAAAAAATAGAAGCGGGAGCGAATCTGGTCCAAATCTATACAGGCCTGATTTACCATGGCCCTGATCTGATACGCCAATCTGTTGAAGCAATTTGCACACCCCCTCATAATGGCTGACAAACGCAAATTAATAGAACAAATCGATGCTATTCTGCCACAAACACAATGTGGTCAATGTGGCTTCTCAGGCTGCCTACCTTATGCAACTGCTATTGCAGAAGGCCATGCCGATATCAATCAATGCCCACCCGGAGATGTCGAGGGCATCCAGAGTCTTGCTAACTTACTAGGAGTAGCATTCAAACCTCTCAACACGGTACATGGCCTACCCAAAGCTAAATCGGTTGCTTTTATCAATGAAGAGCAATGCATTGGTTGCACGTTCTGTATACAGGTTTGCCCTGTCGATGCGATCATAGGTGCGGCTAAGCAAATCCATACCGTCATCACAGAAGAATGCACCGGATGCGAACGGTGCGTGGCTCCCTGCCCGGTAGATTGCATTAGCATACTTCCTATCACTCCTTATCCTGAAAACAAAGCTCGGGAAATGAAACTGAAAGCTGCAGATCGTGCACGGATGCGCCATCAATTCAGATTACAAAGGCTCGATCGCGAGAAACAAAAACAGGCCGAGAAATTTGCACAGAAATCATTAGCAGCAAAAGGATCTCAACCTGTCACAGGGGATGTTCATCTGAAAAAAGCAGCCGTTCAAGCAGCATTGGAACGCGCCCTTGCAATCCGCACTGAGACAATTGATCAGAAATAATTGCTCTAAACCATGAATGCCGCCAAACGCCACGAAATTTTTACACGCTTCAAAGCCGCTAACCCTCGCCCGACAACTGAACTTGAATACACTACGCCATTCGAGTTGCTCGTAGCTGTAATACTTTCAGCACAAGCCACAGATAAGAGCGTCAATCTGGCAACAAAAAGGCTTTTCCCATTGGCCAATACACCCGAAAAAATAATAGCGCTGGGTGAAGCAGGGTTAAGTAACCTGATCCAGAGTATCGGCTTATATCGAACCAAAGCCAAGAATATACTTGGCATGTGTCAATTGCTCATTCAACATCATCATAGTCAAGTGCCAAAAACACGAGATGAACTTGAGAAGCTACCAGGGGTGGGACGCAAAACGGCCAATGTCATTTTAAATACTGCCTTCGGAGAACCGACCATCGCCGTGGATACTCATATTTTCCGTGTCTCCAATCGAACAGGGCTTGCGCCTGGCAGGAATGTCCTAGTGGTTGAGCAGAAGCTTCTTAAGTTTGTACCTGCCGAATTTCACCATAATGCACATCACTGGCTGATCCTCCATGGACGATATGTGTGCACGGCAAGAAAACCCGCATGCAGCCGCTGCCTTATCAATGACCTGTGTGAATACAAACATAAAAACCTGGAAAATAATCATATTACTGGAGTGCTTCCCCTAGATGTTTAATCCAACGAGAGAGCAGGTTCGCCAGCTATTCTTTGATACCTGGCGTAAATACCGCCAAAAAGAAATCCTGTCCGGCATTGAAACCATTGCACTGGAAGTAATACTATTGCATCCCGAATATCAAGGCATGCTTGATGATAGCGAGCGCTATCATGATAAAAACTACTTCCCCGAAATGGGAGAAACCAATCCCTTTCTTCATATGAGCATGCATGTTGCCATTAAAGAACAGCTTTCCATTAATCAACCAACTGGAATTTGCAAGAAATTTGAACTTTTGCTAGAAAAAACTGGAAATGAGCACGATGCTACTCACCTGATCATCGAATGCTTAGCTGAAATGCTTTGGCAGGCGCAGCGTAATCAAACACCGCCAGATGCGCGAATTTACTTTGATTGCCTGGATAAATGGATAGGCAGCTAGATCAAAAAAACGGAATGCATGAAACCATACACTCCGTTCTCAGTTTTTATTTCCTCCTGAATAAGCAAGGTCCGATCTCTCTGCTCATTCTGACAACAAACTATTTCTTCACATATAAACCAGACTGGCTAGAAAAATAAAAAGCCAGGTTTTCGATCTCTTCCTTGCTGAGTGCTGCAGCCATTCCAGCCATGATAGGGTCTTTACGCTCACCTGTCTTATAGTCTTTTAAGACCTTTTCAAGGTAAGTTCTGGGCTGGCCCGCAATTTTAGGAAAATTTGGGGCAGGACTATTACCATCGGTTCCATGACAGGAAGCACACACTTCTTCAGCTTTCCTCTTACCAGCTTCGATATCAGCTGCAATACCTTGCCCGGAAAAGAGAAATACCACACCGCTAACTGCAGCGACAACAAAATTTTTCATAATCATCTTATCCTTGCATAAATGGGAAAATTAATTACCGGCGTAATAAGCAGCCAAATCTTCAATATCCTGATCGGAAAGGACGGCTGCAATTCCGGTCATGGTAGGATGTTTGCGTTCTCCCGATTTATAGTCCTTCAGTGCTTTGACTAAATAGGCTTCATGTTGTCCGCCCAATTTCGGAACATGATAAACAACAGGATAAGATGTACGATATCCCTCTATTCCATGGCAACCTACACACATGGAAATTTTGGTCTTGGCTGCTTCAGCATCACCGGCTGCCTGTGCTACGCCAGAAAATGCCAGAAACATGCCAGTAGCAAGTAATAATTTAACAGCTGCTGACTTTTTCACTTTGTGCGTCCTCCTCTAAAAAAGCTGAACTTTAAACGATGAACCATGTTAAGTCAATGAATGTAATAGTAATCTCCCTATTGTGGATAGGGAAATCAACAATCTCTTTCTAACTCTACACTGCTGATTGCTTGGATTCCAACTCTTCCCAGCGCGCAAAGCAATTTGTCAGCTCCTGTTCTATTGCAGAAAATCGCTTTTGCAAATCCCTGCTCTTATCAGGGAAATCTCGATAAATTGCAGGGTCGCTCAGTCGCGTAGTAATGGATGACTGCTCTTTCTCCAGTAAAACGATTTTTTCAGGCAAAGCTGCCAGCTCACGCGTTTCTTGATAACTCAATTTAATACGAGACAGAGGTTTAGTTCTTTTATCCTGGGAAATCGTAGAAGATTTAGATGTTTCTCCTGTCGGCTGGAGCACCACTTCCCTAGCGCGCTTACTGCAAACCCAATCTTCATACCCTCCCACGTACTCTCTCAAAATACCATTACCTTCAAAGGCAATTACTTGGGTCACTACATTGTCGAGGAATGTGCGATCATGACTGACTAGAAACAATGTACCAGTATAGCTCTGCAGCAGCATTTCCAGTAATTCAAGCGTTTCGATATCGAGATCGTTGGTTGGCTCGTCCAACACCAGTACATTGGCAGGCCGTGTAAATAAACGAGCCAGCAGCAACCGATTACGTTCGCCTCCCGATAACGATTTGACTGGCGAACGAGCACGCTGTGGCGCAAATAAAAAATCTTCCAGATAACTAATAACATGCTTGCGCTCACCATTGATCTCGATGAAATCAGATCCCTGACTGATCGACTCCACCAACGTCAACTCCTCATTTAGCTGTTCGCGCATTTGATCAAAATAAGCGACTGTTAGCTTAGTCCCCCTCCGTATGCTTCCCGAATCGGGCTCCAGTTCTCCTAATATGAGTCTCAATAAAGTTGACTTTCCAGCACCATTCGGACCTAGCAACCCCACTCGATCACCCCGCATGATCCGGCAGGAAAAATTGCTAATAACAGTCTTATCATCGTAATTTTTGGAGATGCGCTCCAGTTCTGCGATCAGTTGACCCGAGCGCTCTCCCAGTGCGATGTTAAAGTTAACTGATCCGACACGGTCACGTCGGGCAGCACGCTCTAGACGCAATGCTTCCAGTCGCCTTACCCTACCTTCATTGCGCGTACACCTTGCTTGCACACCTTTACGTATCCAAACCTCCTCTTGCGCCAGCACTCTATCAAATTTTTGATGATGGACTGCTTCAATTTCAAGAAGCTCTGCTTTCTTCTGCTGGTATTCCACAAAATTACCGGGAAAACTTTCCAGACGCCCGCGATCAAGTTCAATAATTCGCGTAACAACATTATCTAGAAATCGGCGATCATGCGTGATAAAAATGACACTACCGGAAAAATCTTTGAGTAGGCCTTCCAGCCACTCTATAGAAGAAAAATCGAGATGGTTGGTGGGCTCATCCAGCAACAGAATATCCGGCATCGCCACCAGGGCGCGTGCCAGCGAAACCCGTTTTCTTACTCCACCCGAAAGACTTTCAATCCGCACATCTGCAGGCAACCCAAGCTGGCCAATCACTGTATCAATCCTAGTTTGAATACGCCAACCATCCTGCACCTCCAGTATGCTTTGCAAATCCTGCAAACGCTCAAGCAGCGCCTGTGTATTTTCTCCGCTTTCACTCAAGGCATGGGAAATTTTATGATATTCAAGCAATGCCTGGCTCAGATCACCAACTCCTTTGGACACTTCCTGAAATACTGTGCTCCCGACATCAAATTGTGGCTCTTGTGGTACATAGACCAATTTCAACTCAGGTGCATACCAGAGTTTGCCGTCATCCAGCTTAATCTCCCCTGCTATTGCACGTAGAAGACTCGATTTACCACTACCATTACGGCCAATTAAACCTATACGTTCATCCGCATCAAGTTGCAGATTCACGTGATCCAGTAATGCATGATGACCAAATGCCAGACTGGCATTTTCAAGTGTTATAAGAGGCATGAAGAAACAAGAAAATTAGTAAGCGCGCAATTCTTTCATGAATTGCAGGACTCAGTAAAATAATTCTTTTACATAGATGTTTTATATTCCGGTCATTCCGAAAAGAATGGAGCCCGAAGGCTCCATCTTATTACTCAGTTAATGTTACACTAATCTTCTTCGGCTGAACTGATTCCCGTTTAGGAATAATAATCTCCAGCACGCCATGTTTAGAAACAGCTGAGATTGCGTCGGGGTTTGCTGTATCTGGCAGACTAAAGCGCCGATAAAAAGAGCCATATGTTCTCTCAACACGTTTGTAGCCCTCTTTTTCAGTCGTAGCTTCGGTTTTTTTCTCCCCCTTAATCGTCAGCACCCCATTCTCCATGCTGATATCTATTTCCTCTGGTTTGACTCCAGGCAGATCAGCATGCAACACAAACTTATCAGATGTCTCCTTGATATCTACCGCTGGAACCCACTCTGCCGTAGCAGAGGAACCTTCTCTTGCCACATCACCTCGCATCTGCTCTAGTTCTTTCTGAAGCTGAGTCAATAATCCCCAAGGTTCATAACGAGTAATAGCCATTTAATGATCTCCATATCACAATAAAAGTATAAAAGTACCTTTAAGTCTGGGTATCTCCAAGGCATTTCCTTACAGCATACTTATCCACCTCATTTTGTGACAAGATTCTTACATTCAGAAAATGCCTTTGAGAAAATTTCTAGCTTTACCCTGACATTTCTCACTCGCGCCTCTTACTTCCTGATGTCTATAAATTTTAAAAAGCGCTTTGATACTCATTATTGATCATATAAGAAACAATGAGCACTAGTCTTAATATAGGTATACTCATTTTATTTTCAACCCATGCAAAACAAATATATCAATGAATGATGAAAATCTCATTCTCCGGACGCGTTACCAACGTACAAAAGCACCAATTGGTATAGAATTCGCCCTATATTAATGTCGATAATCTTTTTTCTTCAAGTATTCAGAAAATAGCTGGGGAACTCAAAGTAGCTGTAAACAACATATATAAAACTTTTCAGCATGATAGGGAGCAATAGTTATGATCAGGAACCCTCGTATCAAACGTATTTTATCGATTTCACTATTCATTTTTGGGGGTATGCTTATCTTACTGGCACCGGAAGATGCCTGGGTCGGCGTGATCCTTCTTGGTCTTGGTTTGGGTGTGGAAATTGCCGCACTGATATTCAGTCATCGCAAATAAAAATATATCACGATTCCTTATCCCATTCTGCTCTGAAACTATCCACTATGTAAATCACGGTCCTTGAGTCTGATTGCTTGATTACGGACTGTACGGTGGTGAATGTCCAGTCCTTTCTTGATCAATGCTGCCTCAAAATCACAAAAACTTTCTGCCGCCATCTCATACTTCTCCCATAGACCTTGTAAATAAGCAACTATCTCGCCAGAATCATTGTTGATATTATCAGGAAGATAACCAAGCATCTGAGCCGCTGTGAATGCGAGTGGTGAAAGAGGCGGATCTGCTTTTTGCCACTTGCCACGCAACTCGCGCAAGAAAATATAAGTAGTTACCTTACCTATTCCTTTACCCAGTTCCATGATGCGTCGCACCAGATCACCGGAATCAATAGCCATCGCATGAAGGATATTAAAATTTCCATCATAGCATTCAAGCAAAGCACGATTTATATCAAGTAGTTTGGTTGCAGTTTTATAATCATAGCGCACATATCCTCCCTGATCGAGAAGGGCGACGAGCTTGTCCCAGCCACTGTCTATCATTCTCTTTGGCATCAGGATGCCGCTATCTGCAAATATGTGCCAGGCACGGGTGGCAATACTTCCCGGAATAGGCGCACCATAGAGTACAGCAGCAATAAACCATTTGTAGATTTCATCAGGACTTAAGCCATAAAGATTAATTCCAAGCTCCGCGGCATAGCTTCCACCCAGTCTTGCTACCAAATCAGGTGGGCTTAAAAAATCATTCTCCTTCAAAACCAGACCAGGATTCACCCCCCCCTTTTTCAGATTAATAATTTCTTTTTTTTTGCTCATACATCCGCTATAAAAACAAAATGATTGATAGCTTGTAAAGAGAGGGTAAGAATATGAAATATTATCGTAAAAACAATCCAGGAAGTATTGGTTGTATTTATCTTTTCCATCTGATAATAGTATTTACGATCACGTTTATCTTTATTCCTATTCAAATTAGCCGTGCAGAAATGAGCACGGCTCAAATTAATAAGGAGAATATTATGACCCTTACATTGACATCCCCCTCCTTTTCCCATAATGGCATGATTCCTGCCCTATACACCTGTGACAGTCAAGGTATTTCACCAGCTCTTTCATGGTCAGGAATACCCGATCGCACCAAGAGTCTCGTCCTGATCGTCGATGACCCAGATGCGCCCGATCCCGCTGCTCCTAAAATGACGTGGGTACATTGGGTACTCTACAACATCCCTCCACAAGCCAATGGTCTGCCTGAGAATGTCGCAGCAAATAAACTGCCAATAGGAACTTTACAAGGTGTTAATGACTGGAAACGCACTGGTTACGGTGGACCCTGTCCCCCAATAGGCATTCATCGCTATTTCCATAAGCTTTATGCGCTAGATACCGTGCTGCCTGATCTGAAACACCCTACTAAATTGGAATTGGAAAAAGCCATGCAAGGTCATATTATTCTGCATACAGAATTGATTGGACGTTATCGGCGCGACCATCATAAGAATGATTGAATTTAACCCAGATTTCCCATCAGAAGCCCAACTATTTGATTCTTAAAAGTATATTCAGAAAGGCATATTAGGATAATTTGTTGATTCTATTAAAATTTAGGTTAAATTGAGACTCTACTGCATAGCGTTACCAGGAGGAACCCCGAATACCGCAAGAAGGAAACGGTCTGATCAGGGTAAAGGCAAATACCGGTGAATCTGGTGACCTATCTTTTTAAGTTTTTACCGGAAGAATCAAAGAAAGGATTGAGAGACTTTAATCTTCTTTGATTAATGTGCCTACCCCCTCGTCAGTCAATATTTCCAGTAAAAGCGCATGAACCACTCGTCCATCAATAATATGACAGGATTTAACGCCATTTTTTACTGCATCGAGCGCCGAGCCGATTTTTGGCAGCATCCCACCCGAAATGGTTCCATCTGCAAATAACTCATCGACCTTTTTGGCAGTCAGTCCAGTTAGCAAATTACCATTTTTATCGAGCACACCAGGTGTGTTAGTAAGAAGTATCAGTTTCTCAGCTTTCAGAATCTCGGCAAGCTTACCTGCAACCAGATCTGCGTTGATATTGTAGGATTGGCCATCCTCACCCACACCAATCGGTGCTATCACCGGAATAAAATCACGCGTATCAAGTAACGCAATAAGGGACGGGTCGATTTGCTCAATTTCACCCACTTGGCCAATACTGATCCATTCCCCAACCTTTTCTTTATCTTGGATAAGCATTTTTTTTGCTCGAATAAAAGCACCATCCTTACCAGTCAGACCTACCGCGCGACCACCATGACGATTAATAAGATTTACAATTTCTTTATTAACCAAACCACCGAGCACCATCTCTACGACATCCATGGTTTCAGCATCGGTTACTCTCATTCCTTGAATAAAGACGCCTTCTTTTCCAACACGCTTTAACATCTGATCGATCTGAGGGCCACCTCCATGAACGATAACGGGATTCATACCAACCAATTTCAACAATACGACGTCACGTGCAAAGCCTTGCTTGAGATCTTCTTCAACCATAGCATTACCACCATATTTGATGACAATTGTTTTATTATGGAAACGTCGTATATAAGGAAGCGCTTCCGCAAGAATCTTGGTTTTCTCTTTTGCAGTAGATGAAGATAGCGTCATTTTATATTCCTATGAATATTTTTCAGTTAGATGCTTTTTTAGAGTATATGGAAGATATAAGTCAGTATTTCTCACATCTATTTCAATGAATTGGATCACATTTACTGATCTTGTCGATAATTTCGGAGGTTCAATGACTTCCAGAATCAAGTTTTATTTACTTTTCTATAGCCATGCTCTACAGAATCATTATTACTGACTGATAAACTATAATCGAATGTAGATTTATGTTATTTATTCAGAAATAATTCAATATTATTAGTAAAATTTCTGATTCAAAACTATTTTACTGTAATATCAGAAATAAATTTATTTATACCCAAAGCCTAAAGCGAAATAAATGAATTACTCAAAATACTATCCTTTATTATTGCCCTTACTGTTATCTATTCTGAATGGCTGTGTACCCCTCATGGTTGCTGGCGTAGGTATTGGAACTGGAACAGGCGCTCTGATGAATGAAGATCGCCGAAGCAGCGGTATTTTCATAGAAGATCAATCGATAGAGCTCAAAACGAACAGAAGAATTAACGAACAGCTTGGTCGTGATGCCCGTATCAATGTTACCAGTTTTAACCGAAACGTACTCTTGACTGGAGAGGTTTCGAATGAATCTATGAAAAATGAAGCAGAAAAACTCGCCATGAGTGTTGATAATGTTCGTAATGTTTTCAATGAAATTTCCATATCCGAAAGAACTGCTTTATCTGTACGTACCAATGACTCTCTGATCACATCTAAAGTTAAAGGACGCTTCCTGAGCGAAAGAAAATTCCAAATTAACTATGTGAAAGTAGTTACTGAAAATAGCATCGTATATTTGCTTGGACTTGTTACACGCGAAGAAGGAGACAATGCTGCACAAATTGCCAGTACTACAGCAGGAGCAAGAAAAGTCGTTAAGGTATTCGAATATTTAAATTAATACCACTGATCATCAACTAGCAATGTAAATGTTGCCTTCAGATTTCATCGCTCAACTTCATAAGCTATTTCCTGCCGAGCGCATTTATACTGACCCTGTTGAGTGTTACGCATACGCCTACGATAATAGTAGGAAAATCTTTCCACCGGAAGCAGTTGTCTTTCCGATTACCTCTGGAGAAGTGTTATCAGTAGTTTTGCTTTGTAATGCATATAAAGTTCCCTTAACGCCTCGTGGGCGAGGTACAGGTACATCGGGAGGAAGTCTGCCGGAAAAGGGAGGTGTTGCACTATCGTTAGAGCGAATGGTGCAAATTATCAATGTTGATTCGGCAAACCGAGTCATTGTTGCAGAACCAGGAGTATTAAATCAGGAAATACAGAATGCAGTCAAACCATATGGTTTCTTCTGGCCTCCTGACCCATCAAGTGCTGGCTTTTCAAGTATTGGAGGAAACCTCGCTACAAGTGCTGGCGGTCCTCATGCCGTGAAATATGGTACAACGCGTGATCACGTATTGGGACTAAAGGCAGTAACGGGTGCAGGCGAGGTAATTAAGACAGGCTGCTATACTACAAAGGGTGTAGTTGGATACGATCTTACTCGGCTGCTCATTGGTTCTGAAGGAACGTTAGCTATCATTACAGAAGCTACGCTAAAACTGACCCCTTTACCCGAAATGCAAGGCGGTGTGTTAGCACATTACCGTGATACTAGTAGTTGTGCCGATGCTATTGTATCGATTATGGGCCTACCAAAAGGGCCCAGCGCACTGGAATTTCTTGATTCGGGCTCATTAAACTTAATACGCGGGCGCTTCCCGGATTTGTTGCCTGCTAACTCCCAAACAATGCTAATGATCGAAGTAGATGGGTCTCAATATGAAATCTCAGAAACCACTGATGCTATCTTATCGGCATCTCGTAATCCTGGATTATTGCACGCAGAGCGGGTAGCCAATCCAGAAAATTTATGGAAAGCCCGAAAGGCTTTATCGCCGCTTTTACGTGACATTGCACCAAAGAAAATTAATGAGGATGTCGTAGTGCCAATAAACGCACTACCTCGATTCTTAAATGAGCTAGCCAAGCTTGTTAACCAATATCAGATTGCGAATGTAAATTTCGGACACGCTGGTAATGGCAATATTCATGTCAATCTACTCATCAATCCAGATAATATGGAAGAAATTCATCGTGCTGAGAAATGTTTGAATCAAATATTCGATCTTGTCATTCGACTTAATGGAACCCTCTCTGGTGAACACGGCATTGGAAGCGAAAAACGTGCTTATATCCACAAGGAAATTGATATTCCGACATTAGCTTTAATGAAAAAAATTAAATGCCTATTTGACCCTAATGACATTCTCAATCCTGGAAAATTATTTCCATAGGACAAAAAAAAACCCATCTGCCAAGATGGGTTTTTTTTGTCTTCAAATTATTTCTTTAGAAATAATAGTAATGATCTACAAGTAGAACTACGAATAAAAGAGCCAGATAAAGAATCGAATATTTGAATGTCGTACGCGCAAGCTGATCATTGTATTTGAGATAAATCTGCACAGCATAGTAAAGAAAGATTGCATCCAGTACCAACGCACCGATCAAATAAATCAATCCACTCATCTGGGAAATATAAGGAAGCACCGTAACTATACAAAGTATGATCGTATACAATAGCACATGGAGGCGAGTGAAATTATCACCATGAGTGACAGGAAGCATAGGCATTCCAATCTGTGCATATTCGGTTTTTCTATATAACGCCAATGCCCAGAAATGAGGAGGCGTCCACGCAAAAATGATTAAAAATAACAGTAACGCATCCGGAGAAATTTGACCAGTCACTGCAGCCCATCCTAAAACAGGAGGCATTGCGCCAGACGCTCCACCTATTACAATATTCTGAGGAGTCAGTGGCTTAAGTATTACAGTATAAATAATTGCATAACCTACAAATGTTGCAAGAGTAAGCCACATTGTTAGCGGATTGACCCATTGATGCAGTATGAATAAACCCAAACCACCTATCAACCCTAAGAAAAATAATGTTTCTGGAACGCTAACTTTACCTTGAGGAAGTGGGCGTCCGCGGGTTCGTGCCATTACTGCATCAAACTTTTGCTCGACTAGACAATTTAGCGCGGCAGCTGCGCCAGCAACCAAAGCTATTCCTAGCGTTCCAAAAAATAAAATATCTAATGGCACCGCACCAGGAACAGCTAAAAACATACCAATTACAGCGGTAAAAACTATTAGGGATACTACACGTGGTTTCGTAAGTCGGTAAAATTGATTGATTCTTGATGTTGTTTGTTGCCATACCAAACTAGCACTCATTATATATGCACCTCCAAAACACTCAGGTTAGATCTAAATTCTTTAAATTACACACTCTCATTATGTATGCCTTCACCACCAATATACATAACAAGCTTAATGTTCAAAATGAGAAAGCTTTAACAAATGCTTCAAATCCTTGGAGATTTTAGTAGGGTTAGCATCCCTTGGAAATCTCATCATTAAATTTCCCATTGGATCAACTACATAAATGTGATCACGCCGCGAAAGTGCTGCAGGAAATTCACCCAACAAATCACTACCCTTTGCACTTAACATCACTGTACCTTCGTATTCATTCTTAAGATCTTGGCTAGGAAGATGATTATCATCAATCAGCCACACTCTTTCAATTCGATCTTTTTCAGTATTTTGAACCAGACGAACTTGCCTCATTTGATAAAGTTTCTTTTGGCAATACTCATCACATTGGCCAGAATCAATGGTGATCAATGACCATTTTCCTCGTATTTGGCGTGCACGAAAAATGGTGTTATTCTCAACATTGAGCGCTTGGCCTTGCAAGGCCTTTATTTCTAATAATTCACCATAATTGACAGTGCCCTCTGGACGAATCTCAAGTACATGAAGCAGGTAAGATGCAATGACCGGAGACAGCATCAGTAGCGTCATTATCAGGAATTTAATTCTATTTTTTCGAGCTATTTCGTTTGACATTTAATATCAAAAATATAATACAAATTGTCGCAGCCAAGAGAAACCATTGAATTGCGTAGCCGATATTCTTAGAAGCGCCAGAATCTGGCCTAACCCACTGGCGCATCAACCCATCATCTATATGATCGTCTTGTTGCAGCAATAGGATTGGTTGCAGTGTAAGTCCTGTTACTTTTTGATAAAGTTCAAAATCTAAATTTATCCAAAGCTTATCCACTGCGATTTCCTCTGAGACTTGCATTGCTTTAATCATGGGTGATGTAACCATCCCAGTTACAACTACTTCTTCTCTAGGAAAATAAACAGTCGGAAGTTGCGAGCGGTCAGTACCAGCAGCAATCCATCCTCGATTGACTAAAACATACAGAGAGCTATTAGCGATTTTAACTGGAGCAAGAATCTCGTAACCTGCAACTCCCCGGTAAACTTTATTGTCTAGATAAATTGCATGGTCCTCGACAAAGCTGCCTCGTACCTCAACTTGTCGATACTGATAATCTTCTAATTTAACTAATGTTGTTGGTAATTTTATAACCGGTTCTCGGGCATATTGCTCAATTCTTTCATGGCGCAATTCTTTTTCATTCGCACGCGAGAGTTGCCATAATCCAAGACGAATGAATATTAAAGCCAAGATTATTGTTAATAAAACCATCCACCATTTTGGCTTGAATTGATAATTCATATCTTTAATTTATCACTCACACCTTGATGGTTACAATTTAGCTTGCTGTCTTTAACATTATTAAGCCTAGCAGGCTTAATCTCCAGACATCTTGATATCTTTATTTAGAAATCAAGAGGCCTGGAAGCGATTAACTCTATTGACTCAAACTTGACTCAAACGCTGCTTATAGCAAATAAACGAATATAAATAATCCAAGCCAGACTACATCAACAAAGTGCCAATACCAAGCCACACCTTCAAAACCAAAATGATGCTCCGGCTTGAAATGTCCTGCTGCGCATCTAAAATAGATGACCAATAACATGGTGGTACCCACAGTTACATGAAACCCATGGAAACCCGTTAACATAAAAAATGTCGAGCCATACGCACCTGAAGTTAATTTCAGATTGAGATCAGCGTATGCGTGACCATATTCATATATCTGACATCCAAGGAAAAGAGCCCCTAGCGCAATAGTAGCAAGAAGCCACATCTTAAGCGCTGGACGATTATTCTGCTTAAGTGCCCAATGCGCAAGCGTTACTGTCACGCCAGAAGTGAGCAACAAAAAGGTATTAAAGGCCGGTAATCCCCAAGCACCCATTGGAGTAAATTTTTCCGTAATGCCAGGACCTGCAGTTGGCCATCCACCGGCAAAATCAGGCCATAGCAAATCGTGTTCTACATCAGCGAGCCATGGAACTGATAATACCCGCATGTAATAGAGTGCGCCAAAGAAAGCCGCAAAAAACATTACTTCTGAGAAGATAAACCAACTCATTCCCCAACGAAATGATTTATCTTCCAGCTTACCATAACTACCAGCTTCGCTTTCTCGCGCCACATCACCAAACCAGCCAAAGAGCATATAAATGAGAATAGCAAAACCTATCGCAAGCATATAATAACCCGTAGGCATTTTATTCATTGTAAGGGCTGCACCAAATCCTAAAAAGAATAATGCAGATGATCCTACAATTGGCCATTTTGATGGTGACGGCACATAGTAGTAGTGTCCAGTTCCTTGACTCATACCAATCCTCCTGATTTGTTTTCTAATCAACTAACTCGTTATTAATTTAACCAACGTCAAAATACTCACAACAAAAATTATTCCACCAATAAGACCACCAATAACCACCTGCATTGGACTTATCATTCTCGCATCATGATCAAGATCACTTTTCTTACGTATGCCCAGAAATGCCCAGAACACCGCCTTTGCTACTTGTAGTGCTGATGCCCTCTCAGGCATCTGTTGCTTGTTATTCATTAATATATACCTCACCACTTAATCATCTGACTTACCTTCTACCTGCCTGGTTCTAGCGCAAAAAAAGTATAGGAAATAGTTACAGTATTAACATCGACAGGTATTTGAGGATCAATAACAAACTTTACTGGCATCTGTCTTACTTCACCAGGTTTAAGCACCTGCTTAGCAAAGCAAAAGCATTCGAATTTCTTCAAATACTTCTCCAAGAGACGTGGACTATAGCTTGGTATTGCCTGACCACTAACTTCTTGATCTGAGTCATTCCTAATTTCATACATGACTTCTATTGACTCACCTGGATGTATTTTAACGCTGGTTTGTAGTGGTTTAAATTTCCAGGGTATGCCACGTACGTTTGCATCTAGTTCTATTGCAATCGTACGCGTCATATCCACTCTAATATTTTTATCCAACACATCTGGCTGCAACAAATTATTGATTCCGGTTACTTCACAAAACTTCTCATACATAGGAACAAGCGCGTAACCAAAACCAAACATCATTGCTGTAAAAACCAGTAACTTCTTCAGCATGGCTACATTGATCTTAGTTACGCTCTGTGTCATTGTTTTATTATCACCGTTGCAATATAAACTACAGCCATCAGGATAAGCAATAAAAAAGCTGTTCTCAGTTTTTTACGCTTTAAATCCCTACTATCATCATCTTGCGACATATACACTGCTTCGTTTTATTTAATTACTGGCGGTGTTTCGAAGCTATGGTATGGCGCTGGAGAAGGCAATGTCCATTCCAATGTGGTTCCACCCTCCCATGGCTTATCAGCTGCTTTTTCACCTCCACGGATACATTTAATCACAACATACAGGAAAACCAGTTGAGATAACCCAAATCCAAATGCTCCGATGCTAGAAATCATGTTGAAGTCAGCAAACTGCAGCGAATAATCCGGAATTCGGCGCGGCATACCAGCCAATCCAAGAAAATGCTGTACGAAAAATGCAACGTTAAAGAAAATCATGGATGCCCAGAAATGTATCTTAGCCAGCTTCTCATCGTACATCCGCCCACACCATTTCGGCAGCCAGTAATAGACCCCTGCAAATATTGCAAATAATGCACCGGATACCAACACATAATGGAAGTGCGCGATTACATAATAGGTATCTTGCACTTGAATGTCTATTGGCACAATTGCACAAACCACACCGCTGAAACCGCCAATCACAAACAGAAAGATAAAGCCAATTGAAAACAACATTGGTGTTTCAAAGGTCATTGATCCCCTCCACATTGTGGCAGTCCAGTTAAAGACTTTCACGCCAGTAGGGACCGCAATCAGCATAGTGGCATACATAAAAAATAACTGACCTACTGCAGGCATACCTACAGTAAACATATGATGAGCCCATACTATGCAAGATAGAATAGCAATTGATGCGGTTGCATACACCATCGATGAGTAACCAAACAGCGGTTTACGAGAAAATGTCGGGATAACTTCAGACACAATGCCAAAAGCAGGAAGAATCATAATATAAACTTCAGGATGTCCAAAAAACCAGAAAACATGCTGAAATAGAACTGGATCGCCACCCCCTGCCGCGTTAAAGAAACTGGTGCCAAAATGACGATCGGTCAGAAGCATCGTTACCGTACCAGCCAGAACAGGCATCACCAGCACCAACAGATACGCAGTAATCAACCAAGTCCAGACAAACATCGGCATCTTCATCAATGTCATGCCCGGCGCACGCATGTTAAGAATGGTGGTAATAATGTTGATTGCACCCATAATTGAGGAAGCACCTAAAATATGAATAGCAAAAATCATCATATCTACACCCAGACCACCTTGCGCAGAAAGCGGTGGATAAAATGTCCAACCACCTGCCGCGGCGCCACCAGGCACAAAGAATGAAGATATCAATAATGAGCCAGCCACCGGCAATAACCAGAAACTCCAGTTATTCATACGCGCAAATGCCATATCTGGCGCTCCTATCATCATAGGCACCTGCCAGTTAGCCAAACCAACAAATGCGGGCATGATCGCGCCAAAAACCATAATCAGGCCATGAAGTGTCGTGAATGAATTAAAAAGCTCCGGCTCCAATATTTGAATACCTGGCATGAACAACTCTGCGCGAATTCCCATAGCCAGAAAACCGCCCGTCAAGAACATGGCAAAACTGAACCACAGATACAGCGTGCCAATATCTTTATGATTGGTTGTTGTTACCCAGCGCATTATCCCGCCAGGATGATGGTCGTGATGACCGTGCACATCTTGAACTACTGCCATGACTATTCTCCTTAATGCTTACTACTCTTGTTTTCTGAATTTACATCTCTTAAGACCGAAATATTAATTCCCAGCTGCAGCCGTAGTCACTACTGCAGCTGACGCCTTTTTCTTGTCCGCAACCCACTGCGCATATTTGTCTTGCTCCAGCACTTCAACTACTATTGGCATAAACCCATGGTCCTTGCCACAAAGCTCCGCACATTGACCACGGAATACACCAGGCTTATCTGCCGTAAACCACAGGTCGCGAATAAACCCTGGAATAGCATCTTGCTTGACTCCAAAAGCAGGCACCCACCATGCATGAAGAACATCATTTGCCGTAGTGATTACCCGAATTTTCTTACCCACTGGGACAACCAGATTATTATCCACTTCCAGCAAATAATTCTCTCCCTTAGCTTCTTTATTTGCCACTTGAGCCGGTGGTGTGGATAATTTACTGTAAAAACTGATTCCCTCGCCCTCTCCCTGAAGATAATCGTAACCCCACATCCACTGATAACCAGTCGCCTTGATAGTAACATCAGGCGCAGAAGTATCCTTCATCGCAATAACTGTTTTAGTGGCTGGATATGCCATAGCGACAAGAATCAAAAGCGGAATAGTCGTCCAGATAACCTCCACAGTAGTGCTGTGGTGAAAGTTCGCAGCTTTGTAACCAACTGATTTGCGGTGCTTCACAATCGAGTAAAACATCACACCAAAAACACCAACAAAAATTGCCAAACAAATCCATAACGCTAATATATGCTGATCATAGATATCTTGAGCAATTACAGACTGCGGTTCCTGAAAATTATATTTACTGGAAAACGCCATACTTGAGTAAAAAGCAAGAGTTGCTGACCCTGCCAGGGCCACTACTGATTTACTGCTCATATTCCCCCCCACATAAATTACTAATTTTGTCTAATTTCACATACTAAAAAACCACGACCATTTAATGCAAATGATCGTATAAATCACCCAACTGCAAATTACTTCACGATCTAATATTTACACAAATTTCTAATAGTCTTCAGTGCCACTAACTTACCCAATAATACTACTAATAATTCTAGCATGTCAGCTTTGTACTCACAAGGGAAAATCATGATTCTTATAGAAAAATTCCCCTGTTTTAAATGTGGAGATTTTTAATTTCTTCTTCTTTCTAGTAAAAAAAGAGTCTTCCTTTTTTGCCAGAAAGAGCAAATTTCGATCATTTATTTATTCATTCCGATGACTTCTTTTAGCCTTACCCAACACCATAAAAAAGAGGAAGAAAGAATGCAAGTCAAGATAAAATCTAATACTGGAAAATTTTTTACATCCCTTGAAATCTGCATTGGCAGGATAAACAAATATTAATTAAACAAGTCAGTTCTATACTAAGCCAGTGAAAAAAGAAAATAATCCTATTTCCCTACTGCTGAAGTCCCCTTTCCCGCGAACTCAGGCAAATAATCGCCACTATCTCTATACTCGGGTCGGATTTGACCATAATCCCTGAATCCAGGAAGAATTTCATTTTCATTTATTTGACAAGACGCTGTGAGCTGCCGACCTATTCGACCTATAAATGAACTTTCCGATGCCCGTTGCTGGTTTCGCTCACGAAGTCTTTGTAATCTTTGCTTACGCTTCATAATTAACCGGTATTGATGAAAAACCACACAAGTCACGAAAGGATAGCATGGACTATAAAACGAGTAGCCAGGATGAGGCAGCGGATGAAAAATAAATAGATCATATGACGCATCCATATCAAATCCCATGTGAAAAATGATTTGACTATCAGCAAGTAGCAAGCGATGGAAGCCTGATTTTTCGGCAAACAATGAAGTACTTGCAGTTGCCAGCCACATCATCACAATCAACAATCCGCCCTGGCACTTTTTCTCAATGGCTTGCATTCTCTCCGCTGACCCCGTCCATCTAAGTCCTCATCAACCCAGATTTTCCATTAGGAACTCAATTATATGATTCTTAAGAATATTTCCAATAATGACTATTAGAGTAATTTGTTGATTATATTGAAATTACCGGTCATAGCAAAAAAACTGGGATTAATAATTTTCTTTCCTAAAACAAGGAGTATGCTCCAAAAACTAATTTAGTCTGTGCAATTGCTCTATCAATTTAGATAACATTGCATTAAAATTTGTCAAACGGCTCTTCTCCTGAAGAACCACTTTTTCTGGCGCGCGTTGTACAAAATCCGGATTATCAAGTTTTGCTCTTGCCTTGCTGATCTCGACTTCCAAGCGAAGAATTTCTTTCTGGAGCCGCTCGCGCTCTGCCGATATATCTATTTCAATTTTGAGCAGTAATCGAAATTCTCCGACGACAGCGATCGGTGCATCCACATCCGGAAACCCATTTGACATAATCTCTACACTAGATAATTTAGCTAATGCCATCAAGTAAGCAGAAAAACCTGTCAACGCAGATTGATTACCCTCAATTAGCAAGGGAATTCTCGCTGCTGGAGATAGCTTCATTTCGCCACGTAATCCGCGACATGCATTAATGATTTCTTTGAGCAGCAAAATACGGCTGCTGACTTCGTTGTCAATGCGGGTAAGATCGGCCAGTGGATAAGGTTGACAGATGATGCTCTTGCCTTGCTTACCTGCCAGGGGCGCAACTTTCTGCCATAACTCCTCAGTAACAAATGGAATCACAGGATGCGCCAATCTAAGCGCAGTTTCGAGCACCCGCACCAATACCCGGCAGGTAGTACGTTGTTCAGCATCACTACCAAAATTCAATTGAACCTTAGCAAATTCCACATACCAATCGCAGTATTCATCCCAGATAAACTCGTAGATCTCGCGTGCAGCCAAATCAAAACGGTAGCTATTAAAAGCTTGCGCTACACTATGTTCAGCCTGCTGCAATCGACCAATAATCCATTTATCAGCATAAGAAAATGCCAAAGGTAACGTATCATCCAGACCAGTATCTTTCCCCTCACAGTTCATGAGTACAAAACGAGTGGCATTCCATAGCTTATTACAGAAATTTCGGTAACCTTCGCATCGCTGCAAATCAAATTTAATATCGCGGCCGTGTGAAGCCAGACTTGCGAAAGTAAAACGCAGCGCATCGGTACCAAACGCAGGTATACCCTGCGGGAATTGCTTACGCGTATTTTTCTCGATTGATTCAGCCTGCTTGGGATTCATCAAACCGATCGTACGCTTTTTGATCAATTCTGGCAGAGAGATACCATCGATCAAATCGAGAGGATCCAGCACATTTCCCTTGGATTTACTCATCTTTTGACCTTCCGAATCACGGATTAGTCCGGTCACATAAACCTCCCTGAATGGCACTTTCCCAGTGAAATGAAGTGACATCATGACCATACGCGCAACCCAGAAGAAGATAATGTCAAACCCGGTCACCAATACTGAAGTCGGTAAAAAAGTCTTGAGCTCGTCTGTCTGTTGTGGCCATCCCAGCGTGGAAAATGGCCATAATGCGGAAGAAAACCAAGTATCAAGCACATCCTCGTCCTGCCTGAGATCTTTCTTACCTGATAGCTGCTGCGCCTCCTCAAGATTGCGCGCGACCGTGACATTGCCATCCTCGTCATACCATGCTGGAATTCGGTGACCCCACCATAACTGCCGAGAGATACACCAATCCTGGATATTTTCCAACCACTGGTTGTAAACATGCGTCCAATTTTCTGGCGTGAAACGAACTTCACCATCCGCCACTGCCTCCAAACCACGTTTGGCCATCCCCTCCATAGCCACATACCATTGGTCGGTCAGCATAGGCTCTATGACAGTTTGAGTACGGTCTCCTCGTGGCACCATCAGCTTGTGAGAGCGTGTCTCAACCAGCAATCCCCGTGCTTCCAGATCACTAATTATTCTTTTCCGCGCCTCAAAGCGATCCATTCCTTGATATTCAGCCGGAGCAAATTCGTTGATTTTTCCGTCCAGTGTAAAAATATTAAGTGGGACCAGTTTATGACGTAACCCGACCTGATAATCGTTAAAATCATGTGCCGGCGTAATTTTCACGCATCCCGTGCCGAATGCTGGATCAACATAATCATCTGCGATAATAGGAATCGTGCGCTCACTGAGGGGTAATCGCAAATACCGTCCGATCAAGTGCCGGTAGCGTTCATCTTCTGGATGAACAGCAACCGCCATGTCACCCAACATAGTTTCTGGCCGCGTTGTCGCAACAACCAACCCACCTTCCTGCAAGGTAGTGCTTGTATCCTGCTCAAATGGATAACAAATATGCCAGAGCGAGCCAGCTTCTTCTGCGGAGATAACTTCCAGATCAGATACTGCTGTTTGCAGCACGGGATCCCAGTTAACCAGACGCTTGCCACGATAAATCAACCCTTCTCGATATAACCGTACAAATACCTCTGTCACTGCCTGGGAAAGCATTTCATCCATAGTAAAGCGCTCACGCGACCAGTCGCAAGAAGCCCCCATTCGCCGCATCTGGCCCGTAATGGTTGAACCTGACTCTTCCTTCCACTTCCAGACACGTTTGAGAAACGCCTCACGTCCGAGCTCCCGCCGACCAATATTTTCTTGATCCAACTGACGCTCGACGACTATTTGCGTTGCAATACCCGCATGATCGGTACCAGGCTGCCATAATGTATTATCACCCAGCATGCGATGATAACGAATCAACGCATCCATTAGAGTATGCTGAAATGCATGCCCCATATGCAGGGTTCCGGTGACATTGGGAGGAGGCAGCACAATGCAGTAAGCGGCAGCACCTTCTTGATTTGCTGGCCTGAAATAACCTGATGACTCCCACTCTGAGTACCAGCGTGTCTCGATGAGCTTTGGATCAAAACTTTTTGCAAGTTCCATGGAAATTAGTTTGTTAAATTAGCAAAAAATAAAACCTGCCATTATATCGAAAGGTATCGCCACTAATAGCAGGGCTATCAAACTTAAAGATTTTTAGGCAAACGCCGCGATAATGCTTGAAGCAACGCCAGCCGATCTACTGGGCTTAATTTGATTTGAGCTTCCTTCAATGCCGCATCGAATGCATAGCAAAGCAATAAAGAAACATCAAATTCTACCGGCCAGTTCACTGAAGGCAATGAGCATTTCTCGGTCAATGTCGGAATCACCCGATGCGTTGATGCCGGTATATTTCCTGATTGACGTCCAACAACTTGGGAAGAAACTGGAAAGGGGGATACTGCTTCTTTAGGATGAATTAATGCAGAAGATTCCTTCCGATATCGCAGCAATACAATGTTCAACTTGCTCAGCAAGGTTTCATCGTCAATCTCGGATGGTATCTCGGAATGATCACTCATGATGAAATGAGACAGAAAAAGTAGTCGTTATGGCCTGGTTCAATCCTGATTCAACCTATAATGATGCACACCCAAACCCTGTTTCTGATAAAAACGATAACGTTTACGGGCAGCAATTTTGTCATCAGGTTTATCCCCGACAATCTCAATCACTCTTTGAAACTGATCATAATATGGCGGTACTTCATCATGCAAGTTAAGCAAGACCTCATGATGCTCAATCCGCTGAGTTTCCTCACTACTTCCGCTTAATATCACCGCTGTCACGTCAGCTAGCCTGTCCCCAACGTGACAATGTGGAACAAAGCTGATGGGAGAAAATGTCCAGAGCAATTTATCAAATCGATCCAGAAGCAAGGAATCCGGTATATAAATCATCATTCTGAGCGCTTGTTGAATCACTTTTGCACTCAAACGACATGCGACCAGCAATTTATCAGACGCACCAGAATAAAAATCAATTTGCGTCATTGTTTAAACGCTAAATCCATCACAACAATCATGTTCGTTAAGAATGAGGATAGCACCCGTTACAGTTTCAGTACTTCCCACACTATATCCTCTCTCCATCCATGCCCAGCTTCATATTTTCGCGCGTGAAATCAGAAATTGCATCAAAAGCGGCACCGGACGACCAGTAGATCCCTTCTCTTTACCGCTCTTCCAGGCCGTACCTGCGATATCGAGATGTGCCCATGAATATTTTTCTGTAAAGCGTGACAAAAAACAAGCAGCCGTGATTGTTCCTGCTGAACGCCCACCAATATTTGCCACATCTGCAAAGTTGCTCTTCAATAATTCCTGATAATCATCCCACATTGGCAATCGCCAAGCGCGATCCGATGATAATTCGGAAGCCTGCAACAATTCCTCGGCCAGTTGATCATTATTACTCATTAAGCCAGATGCCATATGCCCCAAAGCGATCACACAAGCGCCAGTAAGCGTCGCGATATCAATAACAACCTCTGGCTTATACCGCTCTGCATATGTCAGCGCATCACATAAAATAAGCCGCCCCTCAGCGTCTGTATTTAGAATCTCGATTGTGCGCCCGGACATGCTTGTCACCACATCTCCGGGTTTTGTAGCATTGCCACCCGGCATATTCTCAGTTGCAGGAATGATACCGACAATATTGAGAGGAAGCTTCATTTCCGCCGCTGCAGTCAGGGTACCCAAAACACTCGCCGCACCACTCATATCAAATTTCATTTCATCCATCTCTGCAGGCGGCTTCAATGAAATTCCGCCTGTATCAAAAGTCACCCCTTTACCTACCAGCACAATGGGTTTCTCCATTTTTGCCAAACCGCGATACTCAAGCGCAATGAGTTTAGCCGGCTGATGGCTACCGCGGGCGACTGCGAGAAAAGCACCCATGCCAAGCTTCTCCATGTCTTTCTGCTCTAAAACAGAAATTTTGAGCTTATAAAGCTTAGCCATTTCTTTGGCTTGCTCTGCAAGATATGTCGGCGTACAGATATTGGGCGCCAGATTACCGAGATCTTTGGCGACATTCATACCGCGCGCGATAGCGATACCCTGCTGAAGAGCTTTCTCTCCAACTAGCAGCGATGCTTGGTCGCTTACATGTATCGTAACCTTGCCAAGTATTGAAGGTTCTTTTTCTGGCTTACTTTTGAGGCGGTCAAAACGATAAGTACTTTCCGTCGCGATAATAATCGCCTGAGTAATTTTCCATGCGATATCCCGCTGCTTTAATGGAATATCTGCCAGAAAGAAGGCAGCATCTGCCGCGCCTGTTTGATATAGCGCCTTGAATGTCGCTGAAACAGCAAGTTGATATGCCTTGTCATTGAAATCTTTTTCTTTGCCTAATCCAACCAACATCACCCGCTTACTTGGAATATCGGGAACGCTATGTAATAGCAAAGTTGTATTTGCTTTACCTTCCATATCGCCCTGACGCAAGATATTACTGATGTAGCCTTTTGAAGCATCATCCAAAATTTTAGCTGGCTCAGTCAATTTTCGGGATTCAAATATACCTACCACAACGCAGGCTCCACGCTGTTTTTCTGGGGCGCCGAGTTTGATTGCAAAATCCACTTTCCACTCCTTGTTTAAGTATTCTCTAAGACGAAAGAAATTCAGAAATAAATCTGTATGGATTATCGCTGCACTTATTGCATAAAGTCAAAACAAGCAATATCGCTCAACTGTAGTAGAATCTCTATCTTAAAACCAGTTTCGAATTAAAACGAGCACTTATTCAAACTTCTGTCTATACCAGTGCATCTGGAGCACTTTGATTTGCGCTTGCTCCAATTCACGCCAATATCATAACTAATAATAACGAGATACCCATGAACCTCATCATCCAAGGATTAGATATTGAAAACAGCGACCTTAGGGCACTTGCAAAACTTGCACAAGCTAGCCATATTGAGCGTGTTACCAATCAAGCGTTCCGTTTGGTAAATGCCAGAACGCATCCCGATATTCCTGAATACTGCGCTGAAGTAGAACTCGATTATGCCTTTGTTCCGATTGGAACAAAGGTAACCGATTTTGGGTTGGTTGCAATGGATATGGACTCAACACTGATCGCCATTGAATCAATTGATGAAATGGCTGGTATGTGCAATGTCAAACCACAAGTTGCGGAAATCACACAAAGTACCATGCGAGGCGAGATTGATTTCGCCGAGAGCTTGATTCGTCGTACAGCACTTATGGAAGGATTACCACAAGAAGCACTACAAAAAGTTTATGACGAAAAGGTTAAATTAAATCCTGGTGCGGAAAAAATGCTGCAGCACATGCAAATGGCGGGTCTCAGAACCATGGTGATCTCCGGCGGCTATACATTCTTTACCGATAGGATCAAAGCAAAGCTAGGCCTGGATTTCGCTTTTGCAAACACACTAGAAGTCAAGGATAGAAAACTAACTGGCCAGGTAGTTGGCAAGATTATTGGTGCAGAAGGGAAAGCTGAAGTCCTAAAACGTATACAAAGTGAGTTAGGTCTCAGAAAAGAACAAGTTATTGCTATTGGTGATGGCGCAAATGATCTAAGAATGCTGGAATCAGCTGGCATCGGCATTGCTTACCATGCCAAGCCGATCCTGCGGGAAAAATCAACTTATTCAATTAATTTTGTGGGACTGGACGGTATACTCAATCTTTTTGAGTAGTTTAATTTCCTGTAAGTTAACCGGGAAGATCATGATTCATACAATGCATGAGTATGCCCGCTGATCAAACAGCGGCCAAATATTATGCACAGCTTGCTGAACACTTGAATAAAACCATATTTGCAATTTTCAATAAATACGGGTAGGGGTAGTCTAATTTTGTTTATATCAGAAGATAAAAGAAAAGTTTACCGGATCATGAACTATGGATTCATCTATGAAACGGGAACAGAATAAGCTTGTTGAATAATAACTATTATTTATCCAGCCAAATGATCAAGAAAATAACGACCCGGTAAACATTGCCAACTTGGAGTGAGCGTTGCTACTTATGCCTGAGAAAGACTATTGCCTGCTTTCAATTTGTTGGTACCAGGCATCATACACTTCATCAGGCCACAAAGACTTAATCCAGACAAGGGTGTCATCAATTTCCTGCTCTGTCAGCTTATCTTCCCAGTCAGGCATACGCCCCTCTCCGGGAGGACCACCTTTTAAAATAAAACGTTTTAATTCCTCAGTAGAATGATGCCAGGCATGTGCCGTGCCATCCAAAGGAGGAGGGGGGTACCTGCCGTTTTCAAGAGGCCTCCTCCAGTCAGGTGTTGCTTCAGCATTGAGTCCATGACAAACAGCACAATTTTCCTGAAAAATTGCCCGTCCTCGAGCAATCTGGGCAGTATCAAAATTTCGCTTAACCATTTTTGTCTGATCTAACCGGATCTGCTGCAAGAGCTTGTTGGCAGTAGAAATAGAATCTGTGCAGCCTGACATTAGAATAAATCCACTTATTGAGAGTGACAAAAGAAGATACTTATTTTTCCCAGGCTGCATAGCAATTTAAAAAATCAAGAAGTCTTTAAGTTTTAATAATGAACCAGTTTACTTTCCCCTCACGCCTGTTTACTCAGGCGTATAGCGACTGTAAACAGCCGCATCGCGCCGCTGGTCTCCTCTTTGCTTGATCAAAAGCACATCATAAGGATCACTGCGCGCACCTTCCATACCTGGAGTACCATGAGGCATGTCAGGAACAGCCAGTCCAATCGCCTTAGGACGTTCTTTAAGAAGTCGTTTAATATCTTGTGCAGGAACATGACCTTCAATAGCATAACCGTTAACCAAGGCCGTATGGCATGATCCTAAAGAAGGAGAGATACCGGCACGCGCTCTTGCTTCTTTATTACCCACATCATGCGCATTGACAGTAAATCCTTCCTCTCTCAGATGATCAATCCATTTTGAGCAGCAACCACATGTTGGACTTTTATAGACCTCAACCGTCCCGCCAGCAGACACTGAAAATGCTGCCAATGTCAACGCACCAGCCATTATCGATTTCATAAAAAATCTGTTAACTTCTATTTTCATTTTATCTCCACATTTATCTTTCCACGCATCCTTTTGAAATGGCCAGGATAACCACAAGCAAAATGAACTATACCACTTTCAGTAAAATTCCATACGAGCTCTTTTTGTTCACCTGGCAGCAGGTTAACGTAGTTAGGATCATCACGGATCAAACCAGGATTTGAACGTGTCATTTTGGCGTGTTCTTTTAAATTTTCCAATGTATCAATAACCATTTCATGTCGTCTCATTCCTTCATTCTTAACAATGAATCTGATCGTTTCACCTTGTATCACATTAATCTCGGAAGGCGAAAAACGGTTATCCATTGCCTTTATTTGAATCGTCCGCATCACCTTGGCAGGATCACCGACCTTGCCAATGACAAGAGAATCCACACTATTCTGCTTGTGATCCAAGTCAGCAGAAGCACTAACTACCCAGAACATCAAAATTGAGAAGAATACGAATACCATTGCACGTTTCTTCATATAATTCTGTCCTCTGTACTTATGGCACAAAACGATCGCTTTAAATCCAATTATTAGAACACATTACTGTTTTATTGTTCCGGCTGTTAAACTATTTAATTTGTCACGGCCCATGAGATATATAAGGCAAGATATTTTACAACTTTCTGACTTACGGCAATTTTCATGATGGAAACATTACCCAAGAAAATACAATATAACACCAACAAGCTTCGTAAACGATTACGTCGTCTGGTAGGAACGGCTATCGCTGATTTTAATATGATCGAAACTGGTGACCGCGTAATGGTTTGTTTATCGGGTGGGAAAGACAGTTATGCGTTGCTCGATATTTTGCGCAACCTTCAGGCACATGCTCCATTGGATTTTGAACTGATTGCCGTAAATCTGGATCAGAAACAACCCGGTTTCCCCGAGCAGGTATTACCTGAATATCTCACTCAAATAGGCATGCCATTTCGGATTGTCGAGCAGGATACCTATAGTGTAGTCAAGCGCGTCATCGCTGAAGGAAAAACCACGTGTAGCTTATGTTCCCGTTTGCGCCGAGGCGTACTCTACCGTGTTGCTACTGAGTTAGGTGCGACTAAAATAGCTTTGGGCCATCATAGAGACGACATTCTCGAAACTTTCTTTCTCAACATGTTTTATGGCGGCAAGCTCAAAGCGATGCCGCCCAAATTGGTCAGTGATGATGGTCATCACATCGTGATTCGTCCACTGGCATATTGCAAGGAAAAGGATCTGGCCGCTCACGCTAAAATCGAGAATTTTCCAATTATTCCCTGTAACTTGTGTGGCTCCCAGAAAAATATGCAACGTCAAGCTATCAAAGAAATGATGCAGCAATGGGATAAAAAATTCCCGGGAAGACTGGAGACAATGTTTACGGCGCTCCAGAACATACAATTATCTCACCTGGCAGATTCAGCTCTTTATAATTTCCAAGGACTCAAACCACAAGGCAGTCCAGTTGCTGACGGGGATATGGCTTTTGATGAAGAAATATTTGAGCCACCGATTACAGAACTCCTCTCCATCTCCGAAAGTGGATTAAACGAAACAGAAAGTGATAAAACCATCCATAATTAATGCTTGATTTTGAATTTCCCGGGAATAACTGGCGGGACCAGTTTGAAAGTTATCGCCACTAGAAGTGCAAATACCACATAGCTTACTGTAAGCACAGCTTCGGGAAAGTCATAGAATAACATTCGATGTAACCAGTACTGAATAAAGCTCTGATTTGTTTCAATTCCACGCAACTCATATTCCCATCTGGTCAATGGGCAAACAACGCCTGCCAGCGACTCACCCACGACAAACAGTATGCCTGCAAGATGGGCAAGTCGAAATGCAAGGCTCCGAACAAACTTTAAATGCAACCAGGCGCCAATCCAGATCATGGGGAGACTGCCAACAACGAATAGCACGAACACAAAATGAATAATTAATACAACATCGGCTAGCTGCATTGCTTACAGAAAAATTTACAGCAAGGGTTTCAGCATCTTCTCGATTTTGTCCATGTAGACGCGACCCAAATGAGTATCGACGATTTCTCCAGCTCGATTGATTATCACTGTGTAAGGTAAGGCACCTTGAGGATTTCCCATTGCCGTTGCTAGTGAGAAAGCATCCATATCTCCCACTACTACAGGGTAGTTGATGCCAAACTCCTTGCTGAATGCCTCCACTTTTTCCTTTTGATCGATAGCAATCCCTACCAGAATCAATCCCTGTTCACGGAACTTATCCTGTATTTCAATAAACTCTGGTATTTCTTCACGACAGGGCATACACCACGTAGCCCAGAAATTTACAAGCAGAACATTTCCTTGTCCTTGCCATTGAGAGAAAGATTGCATATTGCCTTCAATATCTGGCAGACTTGCCGCAAAAAATGTTTTCATACCTGCTTGCTTCTCAGCGCTGCTCAACTGTGAACTCATCTGCTGGGTCTTGAATATAAATCCTGCAGCTATCGCCCCGAAAGCAATAGCAACATACAGCAATAACTTGCCTAGCTTTGACATGCAATCTTCCTCTAATTGATAGAATAAATATATAAGACAGGCGGCTAAATCAATACCACATCCAATAAGGAGAGAAAATCTTCCTTATCGAAATAGCCTATGATCTTAGTGCTCGGGATCTCGCGCCCCTGGCGGTCAAGAAAGAGTATTCCTGGTGGGCCAAATAGCTTGAAACGTTTCAGCAACGCAGCATCATCAGGCGTTCCGGCGGTTACGTCCACCTGCAGTAGAACCACGTCTCTCAACCGCGCTTGTACTCTTGCATCGGTAAATGTAAATCGCTCCATTTCCTTGCATGAAATACACCAGTCTGCATAAAAATCCACCATGATGTATTTGCTTCTTGACTGCTGGATAATTTCATCAAGTTCAGCAATCGTTTTTACCCGCCGAAACGGTAGATGCCCGCTTTGATCAGCGCCTACTGGTCGAGTCGCATCAATATTTCCGGCACCGCCGATGCTCAATTTTGATAGGGGTTGCAGAACATCCCGGCTACCAGACAATACACCTATCAAAAGAGCTACCCCAACCAGCAATGAAATCACCCCAACACCTTTAAGAAATTTCCTGAGGCCAGAGGCCCGTTCTGGCAAAGGATCGATCGCATGCAGATAAATTGCCGAGATGATGAGTAGCGCTGCCCACAACAGCATATAAATAACCGTGGAAATCACTGGCGATATCAGCCAGATAGCCACTGCCAGCAGCAACACACCAAAAACCTGCTGGATCGATTCCATCCATGGACCTGATTTGGGCAGAAAAGCACCTGCCGATGCCCCCAACAATAACAGAGGAACACCCATGCCCAGCGCCATCGCAAATAACGCTGACCCTCCGAGCACCACATCACGCGTCTGACCGATATAGAGCAGCGCACCTGCAAGGGGTGCCGCGACACAAGGGCTGACGATCAGTGCGGACAATGCTCCCATTCCAAATACGCCGGTCAAGCGCCCACCTTTTAGATGGCCTGCCTCTTCAGAAAGTTTGCTCTGAAGAAAACCCGGTAATTGCAGTTCGTAAAAACCAAACATCGAAAAAGCCAGAACAACAAAGACCAGCGCAAAGGCACTCAATACCCAGGCATTTTGCAAAGCTGCAGACAGCATGGCGCCAGACAAGCCGGCAGCAATGCCGGCTATGGCATAAGTAATCGCCATCCCCAGAACATAGGCAAGCGCCAGAACAAATCCACGGCGCTTGGTGAGATGCTCGCTTCGGTTCGTAATGATGCCCGATAAAATCGGAAACATGGGATACACGCACGGCGTAAATGCAAGCCCTAAACCTGCACCAAAAAAGCCAGTCAATATCAACCAGAAGTTACCGCTTGCAAGCAGTTGCTCGATTTTGTATGACTCGGTCTCAATAGCAGGCAGTCCAGAAGGAGTTTGAAACAATTCCGCGGCAGCATCCCCACCCGCAGCTGTTGCACTGCCGCTAATCGTTTCGGCAACCGTATTCAAAGCTGCTTTGATTGCTGGAAGCGCTATGTCACTTTCTTTTTTGATCGGTGGATAGCACACGCCTATCGGTTCGTTGCAGCCCTGATAGGTTGTGGCAAGAGAAAGCTGACCCGCTGCTGATGACTCTCGCTTTAATGAAATAATTGCCTGAACAGGCTGATAATAGACCTCCGTTTTACCGAAGTTCAGATCATCCTTCATTTTGCCTGGCGGTAGTATGACTTCTTCTATATGGATGCCATCGCTTTTCGGCTTAAAGTCAATTTTGTCGCGATAAAGATAATAATCTTTTGCAGGAGTAAAATTAGCGATGAGTGTACGTTCATCACGCACCTCGATTGAGAACTTAAATGCCTCGTCCGGGGGCAGCAGTTCCTGTTCAGTTTTCCCAAAGCTTGCGCTTAATTTCTGTAACACAGAAAACACGCTGGATTGCTTTTCTTCTTCAGCTAAAACATTCGCGCTGGCAAAGTAAAATAAAATCAAGAAAAATTGAATTAAACGCATAGCTTGCTCAAATTTTATTTTCTATTATTGGTTCAACAATGATCAGATACTTCATCAGCAACCCACTGGAGATACGCTGGCAAACCAGTCTTTACAGGGACAGCAATAATCTCAGGGAGTTCATAAGGATGTATCGCGTTGACGATTTTCTCCACCTCGACATAATGTTCCGCCAATGTTTTGATAAAAACGGGTATTTCATCGGTCGTTTCAGTTTCTCCCTGCCAACGGTATACTGAAGTGGATTCAGCCAGAATATTGACACATGCCGCAGCCCGACTTTCAATGAGTTTCTGGGCAAGCATCAACGCGCTTGATTTGTCAGGGAAACTGGTAATAACAAGTATAACTTTCATTGATCTGCTTAACATACAGGAAGATTCAAAAATCTTGCATTCTTTATACTAAACTCGAATTTACTTTGGCGGAACATAAATCTGTCAGATTCTGTAATAATACTCAGAAATTAATATATGAGCTAACCAGATGATTAAAAAACTATTTTTACTACTTCAAGTTCTTTCCTTAATTGCTCCTGTCGGTATTTTCTTTATGTATATCATTATGGATCAAGGCGATCAATTCACTTACGAACACTACTGGGTAACGGGGATGAGTTTCATTCCTTTTCTGTTTGTGCTGTTACTAAAGAGTCTGTTTCTGGGAATTAGTAAAAAATAAATATCCAATATTTAAAGAAGCAATAATGAGCAGAAATGATCTTTTTGGAGCTCATCCAATGTAATGCACTTTTCAAAGATTTTGAATAAGCAATTACAAATACTTATTAATAATCAGGCTGAATCAATACTTATTAATTCAGCCTGATAAGATTCTGATTACTGAATTAAATTTACTTCAATAAGTTTGGCATATCCATACTGTTACCTTAGATGGTAACTTCAAGCTTCATATAGTCTGATCAATAAAATTTATCTTCACATTTTTTTTAGCTTACGTAATGTACCTTATATACATAAGATATTAAATAAGCAATAACGAAGGAGAGGTTTGTTGATACTACGACTTTTACTTACTGGATTCATGTTGATATCTATTACTATCCAGCTTGACTTGATTGTCGTTAATCACTGACGACAATCAAGATTGCGCTATAGAACACGTCATTATTAAGCCGATCCCCTCGCAGATAATGGACACATCCTCTGATAGATCACTCAAAGTCAAGGAATACGCTATCGATGCAGCAGTACTGCCCTTATCCAAAGGGGCACTTTCCATGTTCCTAGATTCAGATGGCACACAAGAATTCGAATGGCACTTAGCCTATGTTTTTGGAGAAGGATAAATACAAATTAACAGTATTTCCCCTACTTTCTCATTTCTATTTGTCACGTTTTTTTCACAATAAGGAGATTCTATGTTTATTAGAAAACCATTCTGCTAGTAAAAGCATTGCTGATCCGCTAGGACTGGAGGTCATGTATTCGTAGCCCCTCGTGTTACCTGAACGGAAAATTAATTACCCAAATTAATAAAAAGATAACCGGAGAACTTAGATCGCTACACTTTAACCAAATAAGCTTTTACTGTATCACCTCAATTAAAGTTATTCACGATGCAAAACATTGGTTAAATGCAAATGAATTTTAGTATTTGAATAAGCATTTATTTTTATAAATTCTTTTGATACACAAGGACCTTATTATGCTTACTAAAGTTTTGTTAATTACCATATTAAGTTTCAGTATTTCGTGTTTCGCCGATTCGACAAAAAACAAATCAAATTCATCAACAGACGCAAATAAACTGATACTACCAGCACAATCTGACTCGTCAACCACAAAACAAACCTCACCATCAACACAGGATATTAACTCAAAACAGGAAGCCAGCCCTAAAAAACAATCGCCAATGATTGAATACTGCAGAAAACATACTTGTTAGTCTAATAATAATTGCTAGTCTGGAGTAAAAAATGAAAAGAAGAATATTAAATAGTTTACTATCAGTTGTTATTGCATCCTACGCAGCCATTGCTTTCTCAGGCTCACCGCACTGGGGACATGAAGAGCAATCAACATGGTGGGCCATTGAAGACACATCTCAAACATATCCACCACTAAGATACCCCTTTGCAGAATGCGGTGTAGGGAAGCATCAATCTCCTGTTGATTTGGCTTCTGCAAAAATTAATAAAATCCCACTTAATCCGATGGAAATTTTGTATGATGTTGATAAGCCCGCTTTTTACAATAGCGGTCATGGGGTACAAGTCAATACATCCCTCGATTATACTGGTGCGCTGAAGATTGGAGACGAATCTTTTCCGTTAATCCAGTTTCATTTCCATGAGCCCAGCGAACATGTCCTGGAAAATACAAGATTTCCAGCTGAATTGCACTATGTTCATGTTCAAGATGATGGCAGAATTGTCGTTTTGGCGGTTGCAGTCAATGTAGGAGATGAAAATCCAACATTCCAGGCAATTCTAGATAATACACCCCATACTGCGGGAGAAAAAAACGAAAATTCTGGTTTGCAAATCAATCCTGCCGCATTACTACCGTCACTAGATCATCCGATCAAATATTATACCCTAGCCGGATCTTTAACAACGCCGCCCTGCAGCGAAGGCGTTCAATGGTATATTCTGCCAGAAGCGATTACCATTTCAGGAGCGCAACTTGATCAACTTAGAAGTATCTACAGTCACAATGCGCGCTTACCTCAAGATTTAAATGAACGATCTTTATTGACGACACAATAATCCTGAACCGGCAAATCGCGCAGTGCTTGATTTGCCGGTTCAGCCAGCATGATCCAACGCAACGATCTTGCTTCACCATTCATCAGGTAATCGTCAAGTGCTCAATTCCCGCATTGATGTCTGTGTGCTTTGCTTCTGAGCCATGAAGCTTGATTTGCAAGCGCAGCTCATTCATGGAGTCGGCATTTCTCAGTGCATCCTCATAGCTGATGTGGCCAGCCTCGTAGAGCTCAAAGAGCGCCGTATCAAACGTTTGCATGCCGAGCTCTCGCGATTTCTTCATGATTTCCTTGATTTCATGTACCGCTCCCTTAAAAATCAGATCAGAAATCAGCGGAGAATTCAGCATCACCTCAATCGCTGCCACCCGTCCCTTGCCTTCTTTCTTGGGAATCAGCCGCTGCGCGATCAATGCGCGCAAATTTAATGATAAATCCATCAGCAGCTGTGCCCGCCGCTCTTCCGGGAAAAAATTGATAATCCGGTCAAGCGCTTGGTTGGCGCTATTGGCATGCAGCGTCCCCATGCATAAGTGGCCCGTTTCAGCAAAAGCGATCGCATGTTCCATTGTTTCGCGATCACGAATCTCGCCAATCAGAATGAGATCAGGCGCCTGGCGCAAGGTATTCTTTAGTGCCGCTTCCCAGGAAGCGGTATCCACGCCGACTTCCCGTTGCGTGACAACGCAATTGATATGCTCATGCACATACTCCACAGGATCTTCGATGGTGATGATATGGCCATAGCTGTTCTGGTTACGATGGCCGATCAGCGCGGCGAGCGAAGTCGATTTGCCTGAGCCGGTGCCGCCCACGAAAATGACCAGACCGCGCTTGCTCATTACTACTTCTTTCAGCACCGGCGGTAACCCTAAATCATCAAACTTTGGAATTTGCGTGGTAATTGTGCGGATCACCAATCCAGTCCGCTGCTGCTGCACAAACGCATTGACACGGAATCGCCCAATCCCATGGGGATGAATGGCGAAATTGCATTCCTTGCTCGCTGCAAACTCTGCTGCCTGCTTATCATTCATGATAGCGTGCGCCAACTCAGCTGTATGCTGCGGTGAGAGTTGCTGCTGTGATACCGGCGTCATTTTCCCATCAATTTTAAACGCAGGCGGATACCCTGCTGTGATAAACAAATCAGAAGCCTTTTTGCTGAGCATCAAGCGCAGCAGATCATGCATGAATTTAATGGCTTGCTCTTGTTCCATGACCGGTTCTCAAATCCTTTTCAATTTAATTGAGTCCATCAACCTCGGAAATTATCCTTGTTCATTGCTTTAGCCCTTGCTTCCCC
Source organism: uncultured Nitrosomonas sp. (assembly GCA_964554625.1). Taxonomy (GTDB): domain Bacteria; phylum Pseudomonadota; class Gammaproteobacteria; order Burkholderiales; family Nitrosomonadaceae; genus Nitrosomonas. The sequence goes on from CAZKPL010000001.1 coordinate 111,949, forward strand.
AAGAGCAACGACATTGTGCTTCACGAGATCGGTCAGATTTTGATCAAGTGTCTGCATTCCCACCGCCCCACTGGTCTGTATGGTGGAATACATTTGCGCTACCTTGCCTTCCCGAATCAGATTACGGATGGCAGGAGTACCCATCATGATCTCATGCGCCGCCACCCGACCCGTCCCATCCTTTGTTTTCAGCAATGTCTGAGAAATCACCGCCCGGAGAGATTCAGATAACATGGCACGCACCATTTCCTTTTCTTCGGCAGGAAAAACATCGATGATACGATCGATCGTCTTGGCAGCCGAGCTGGTGTGCAACGTGCCGAATACCAAATGACCTGTTTCCGCCGCGCTCATCGCCAAACGAATTGTCTCCAGGTCTCGCATCTCACCCACCAGAATAATATCCGGATCTTCCCGCAAAGCGGCACGCAATGCATTGGCGAAACTATGCGTATCTCTGCCGACTTCGCGCTGATTGATGAGGCATTTCTTACTTTCATGAACAAACTCGATCGGATCTTCCAATGTCAGGATATGGCCGTATTGATTCTCATTGATATCATTGATCATCGCAGCTAACGTAGTTGATTTACCGGAACCGGTTGGGCCCGTCACTAGCACCACGCCACGTGGCTGCTGCGCAATTTCAGCAAAAATCTTGGGCGCTTTGATCTGTTCCAAAGTCAGTACTTTTGATGGGATCGTCCGCATGACAGTGGCCGCGCCACGATAGGTATTGAATGCATTTACCCGGAAACGGGCTAGATTAGGGACAGCAAAAGAAAAATCACACTCCAGGTGCTCTTCATATAATTTACGCTGACTGTCATTCATGATGTCATAAACCATATCATGAACATCTTTATGCTCCATTGCTGGCAAGTTGATGCGCCTGATATCGCCATGCACGCGTATCATTGGCGGCATGCCGGCAGACAAATGCAAATCAGAGGCGTTGTTCTTGACCACAAAGGCAAGTAGCTCTACTATGTTCATCTAAATTCCTAAATTTTTATGAATAGGTAATGCTGGTCTGCTCAGAGCGCTCCTGGTCTTCCAGCTCAAAGCAAAAAGCCTGTTTGCTTATCAACGGTAGGAATAGATAAAAATTGAGAAGAGATTAAGTGATTGATAGCCATTTTCGGCATGCGCACTTTTCCCCAATACGTACCCATTTCATTGTTTTTTCATCGCCACTAGCACATCATGACAACCATTGCCACACGTCTGCAAACAGTCAAATCACGCATTGCAGAAGCTGCCAGAAATGCCAAACGACAACCTGAGGATATTCTGTTATTGGCTGCCAGCAAGACCAATCCGCCCGAAAAATTAAGAGAAGCCTGGGAAGCAGGACAAACTGTGTTTGGAGAAAACTATCTGCAGGAAGGATTGATAAAAATTCGTGCGCTTGCCGATTTGCCCATTGAATGGCATTTCATTGGCCCAATCCAAAGCAACAAAACCAAACCCATTGCAGAAAACTTCTCCTGGGTACACAGCGTCGACCGTGAGAAAATTGCCGTTCGCCTGTCTAGCGCCAGGCCAGAATCACTCCCTCCACTGCAAGTCTGTGTACAAGTCAATGTCAGTGGAGAAGTCACTAAAAGTGGCATAGCCCCTGAGCAGGCAGCGGAGCTCGCCGCCTTTGTCAATCAGCTACCTCATCTAAAATTACGTGGCTTGATGGCAGTTCCCGAGCTTACTTCTGCAACTGCCCTCCAGCGGGAGCAATTCCAAATGATGCGGAAAATATTTGATGAGCTCAAAAAGGATGGATTCGATATTGACACGTTATCAATGGGCATGTCTGAAGATATGGATCTTGCGATTGCAGAGGGCGCAACGATTGTACGCGTAGGTACCGCCATTTTCGGGCCAAGACGCTACGCTATCCCTGAGGAGCTTGCTCCGCGTCAGTAGTCAGTAATCAGCGCATGGTACTTAGCGAGCAGCTGTTCACGGCTCTCGATCACATCTGGATTGGTGATAATACAATTGACCGGGCAAACCTCAACACATTGGGGCGTGTCATAATGCCCCACGCACTCCGTGCATAAGCCGGGATTGATGACATAAATTTCCTCGCCTTGCGAAATGGCCTCGTTAGGACACTCCGGCTCACACACATCACAATTGATACATTCATCGGTAATTATTAACGCCATATCAACCTCAACAAATCAGTTCTTCATTTTTTTACGTAACTGCTCCGCAACAATGGGATGCACAAATTTAGCTGCATCTCCCCCTAATCTGGCAATTTCCCGCACGATTGTTGCGGAGATAAACATGTATTGCTCGGAAGGAGTCAAGAAAACAGTTTCAACATCAGGATACAGGCTGCGATTCATTCCTGCCAGTTGAAACTCATACTCAAAGTCAGATACTGCCCGCAAGCCGCGCAGGATAATCCGGGTATTTTGTTGCTGTAAAAACTCGGTTAACAGGCCAGAAAACCCCATCACCTCAATATTTGGACAATCCTTCAACACCTCCTGCGCCATTCTG
>CAZKPL010000002.1:0-100685 GCA_964554625.1 uncultured Nitrosomonas sp.
ATATCTTTATTAGCTATCGCCGGGATGACTCGGCAGGCTACGCGCGCGCCATCTACGACCAGCTCGTTCAGCATTTTTCCAGGGAGCGAATTTTTATGGATGTGGATGCGATCGAGCCGGGTTTCCCGTTTGATGAAGCCATCGAGCGCGCTGTGGGCCAATGTGAGATTCTTCTGGCAATGATCGGCAGGCGCTGGATGGAACAGCAAGCGGGCGCAGGTCCACGCATCAACGACCCAAAGGATTTCGTGCGCCTTGAGATCGCTGCTGCACTATCGCGAAACATTCGCGTGATCCCTGTACTACTTGATGGAGCGAGCATGCCAGCCGAAGAGGCATTGCCGGAACCTCTTCGCGCGCTTGCGCGGCGGAACGCTCTTGAGGTGAGCAACAGCCGCTTCAAATCGGACATGGAGAGACTGCTGGGGGCTGTTAGCAAGGCACTTGGTGAATCGAATACATCAAGGGGTAAGCAGGATCTTCGCACTCGTAAATCTATGCTCTATTGGCTGGCAGGTGGACTCGCTGTGGTTGTCCTTTTTTCTTCGCTTCTGTTCGACTATTCACCGACCGCAAATCGTAGTCTCTCTCAATCGTCGCCGACGCTAATGGTTGAGACAGGGGAACCGCTTGCACCTCCTGTCAACGGACCGTCCAAGCCGATACCTGGTACAAGCTCCTCTTTCTCCGAACTCGGGCCAAAACCTCCGGCAGCCGGAGAGCAGCCCTTAACTCAACAGCCCATTTCCAGAGAGGCGAGAAAGCCGGTTGAATTGGCTGATCTGGTTGCGGGCATTTATTATGGCGATGTCATCTCCGACTCGAAAGGCAGCTCGAGATCTGATGTGACCGTGACGATTACCAAGATGAACAAACGAAAAGTCAGGATCACCTCAGATTATGAGAGATTGGGCACTGTTGAAATAGATCTTACGAAGGTAGGCAATACGATCCAGAGTGTAGGTGGCAGTACAACGCTGCTGTTGCTAGAGCTGGAAAAGAACCCGCCACGTTTAGACTACAACCCGAATGGTGAAGTGGCGTATAGCGGGCAAAGGCAGTAGATCGTTATGATTAAGACAATAACCTGGACTAGGATCATGAATTCTTATTCTGGTGAACAATAACCTCAGTTGCCGTTATTTTTCTTGATTCGCGACTTGACCCTTTTCGTGCAAGGAAATTGCTTCCCACTTCGTGAAAGAATGGGGTGCAAAAATCCGGAATCGGCAACGATGATGGGCGTAACACCGGATAGCAGTTGGTGCAGAGCATCAATGAGCGAGGCGCATTGCGCCCTACGCTTGCTGTCTATCCAGCTATTCCAGTTGATGTGACCATCATCAAAATTGACAGCTTTGAGGATAACCAAAGACACTAAATGAGAAAAAATAAAGCACCCCGCCGCAAGCGGCGAGAAATTGAATCCGAAGAGATTAAAAAAGAAAATCGTACAAACTGAGTTCGGTTCTTCCATGCTGACTACCTGATACTTACTTAAAGTAGCAATTGAAATCTGTGCCGAGGTTCAACTTCGTGGCAGACTGAGCAAGCTATCTGCATATCCTCATGCAAATCAGTATAATTAATTACTGGGCAACGGCAGACAGAAATTCAAATTAGGAGATTGAATCTTGGATGCGGCTATTATCGGCATTATCGTGTTTACATGTGCGTTCACAGGCGCACTGATTGGAATACGATTGCGCGCCGTCTTACCAGAACATCAACTTAACGCGGAGTCGAGAAGCACGGTGAAGCTTGGTATCGGACTCGTTGCTACGATGACAGCACTCGTTCTTGGTCTTATTACCGCCTCCGCTAAAGATTCCTTTGATGCTGTGGATACAGCGGTAAAGCAATCCGCTATTGAAATTCTAACTCTTGACCGTGTACTTGCTCGCTACGGTTCTGAGGCCAGCGAAATTCGCAAGAGTTTGCAGCGCGCGCTTGGGATCCGAATCGACATAATTTGGCCGCAAGACTCATCGAAGCCCATCAATATTGATTTGACGCGGACTGTGTCAACAGGAGAAGGACCTGCGGACGCAATTCAAAATCTGAAGCCGCGCGATGACTCTCAACGGGCGCTCCAAGCCAGAGCGGCGATCCTCGCGGAATCTCTGTTACAAACCAGGTGGCTTACGATCGCTGTTACTGGGACATCAATCCCTGTTCTGTTCCTTGTTATCCTCTCATTCTGGCTTACGATCACATTCGTGAGCTTCGGATTGTTTGCTCCGCGGAACGGCTTGGTTGTAGCCGTTCTCTTCGTTTGTGCATTGTCGGTTGGTAGCGCCGTATTTCTTATAGTAGAAATGGATACGCCGTTTGAGGGCTTACTCAAGGTTTCCCCGGAACCATTGCGCTACGCACATGCGCATCTGAATCAGTAAGTGGGTTACACTTTATTCATGTCAAAAATTGGAGCTGGAGCCTGGTGGATCGGTTTTGACGGGGACAGGCAGGTGGGTAAAGCACCCCCAGCGCGCGTGACTGTCCACTACGGTGTGGTCTCGGAGTGCCGATCGGCCCGCACCATCGCGGTTCCGGGGATGAGTATAATCAAAAGAATCGTACTCGATTAATCTTTCTTCCCTTAGAGAGTTAAGCCTCTTTACGATAACTGTCGGCGTGAAACTCAACTTCCTGAATGCTGGAATTGCAACAAAGCCACCGGAAATGAAATGAATAGCGTTGAAGCGGCCAGCGTAGGGATGTCGTTCGTTTGAGTAACTTCCACGATTTCCCCTGTCAATACATTCACACCCCGCATTCCTGCAGCAAGATTAGGCACCTCAACCGTTGTGGTGCCCCACACGGTGTTGCCCAAAGGCAGCTGACCTGACGCTGCGGGTATCAGCCGTGAAAACCAGCGCGGTGCGACAATTACCAGAATAATCTCGCCTGCTTGGCGGGCGAAGGCGCACAGATGATCTTTCCGTGATCCCGCCGTCATGAGCGGCAGATAGGCGCCGTCCTGAAAAACATTGGACCATCGCTTGCGGCTATGCAGCAAGCGCCACGTCAAATACAGCTTGGCGCGTCCATCCGTCATGTCATCGAGCAGTTGCCGGACTTGCTTGGCCAGCGCGTCTTGAGGAACGGCAACAGATGCTTCCAGTTCCTTCAGCAACTGCTGGCGCTGAGCGTAGTTCACCGGGCGGCGGTTGTCCGGGTCCACCAGGCTGAAATCCCATAGCTCGTTGCCTTGGTAGATGTCCGGCACGCCGGGCACGGTCAATTTGAGCAAGGTCTGTGAGAGCGAGCTGAACATTCCCCAGTAGGCCACACGCTGCTGGAAAGGAAGGAAGTCGGCCAGGAAAGTGTTTTTGTCAGATAGATTCAGTATCTTCCTGATAAAGCTTGATAGACCCTCTTCATAGGACATGCGCGGATTGATCCAGCTGGTGTGCTGTTTGGCTTCGCGCACTGCTTTGAGCAGATAAGCCTCAATGCGTGCCAGCAAGGTTTCATGCTCTTCCGCAATCAGCTCTGTGAACGGCCAGATGCCAACCAAGGTTTGGTAAATCAGGTATTCGTCATTGGCGCTGGGGATTTCCTCGCGATCAAGCAGTAATTTCTTGCTTCGGTTGAGCCGTCGCCAACGCAACGCCTGCTGATGCCAATGACTGGGCATTTCAGACAATACATTGATGCGTGCACGCACGTCTTCGCTGCGTTTGCTGTCGTGCGTGGAGGTATTGAGCATGGAATAAGGCCAGCGTTCCAGCCGCTTGGTATTCTCCGCATGGAAGGCTTTTACCGAAATGCCGAAAAGGCGCGGGTCGCCGCCTACCTCGTCCAGGGAAATCAGGCGATGGTACAGATAGAACGCGGTATCTTCGTAGCCTTTGGCCATCACCGGGCCGGAAAGCTGCTGGAACTTCATGGCAAATGCGGTAATCTCGGCGGCATAGGACGGGTCTCTATCGGTTGCGGCGTCCAGCAGGAGCACAGAGCCGAGAAAATCGAAAATGCTGATATCCAGCACCTGGGTGAACTTCTTGGACTGAGCCACAGCCCATTCTACATAGCGGCGATCAAGTACAGAAACCTGGCTGTCGCGCACGTAAGTACGGTAGACAGGCAGCCGGGCGATCACTTCGGCAAGGGCATGACGCAGGTTGCTGGTCGTAAAGTCACGCGTATGCGGCCGCAATTCGCAAATTCGGCTTAATTGTCCCGCCATGACGTTCAGTTCGCTGGCCATGCTATATTTCATGATCTGATGCTTGCTGCGGTAAACGAGTTCTTCAAAATCGGGCCGGGCGTGAGTAAACGAGCGATAGGTGCGCTCCAGCGTTGTTCTCGCGTGAAGATCAACGAACAGACTATTGACCAGATTGCAAAAGTCATAGCCGGTAGTGCCATGGATGGCCCAGTCCTCACGTAATGGTTCATGGCTGGCGAGGATTTTTTCTGCCACGATATAAATGGCTTTTTCTCCTTCCACTGGTGGTGAGTGCATCGCCACGCGCTCCTGCAGCCGCTGAAAATACTGCGTGGGATCATATAACCCATCCGGATGGTCAATGCGCAAGCCATCCACTTTTCCCTCGGCAACCCATTTCAGCACCAGCTGATGGGTGGCTTCGAAGACATGATTGTCTTCCATGCGCAGGGCAGCAAGATCATTGATGTCAAAAAAGCGGCGGTAATTGATTTCATCGGAAGCCACGCGCCAGTTAGCCACGCGCCAGGACTGAGCCTCAAGCAGCTCATGCAGCAAAGTGAAAGAGCCAGGATCGCCAAGACTGCCATTGTAGTCGTTGACCGTATCCAGCACGGTCTGTCTGATGGGTGGGGAAATGCCGGCCAATGCCGCGAGGCGCCGTTTGAGCAACTCCTGGTCGCGGTGCCGCTCCAGGATCTTATCGGGTGCAGTCGCCTCCTGCGGCGGCAGATGGTCAAATGCCGTAATCAGACTGGCGAGTTCCTGCAAATCCGGGCTATCTGGCCGCAGTTGCGCTTCCAGCAGGGATAGGCGATGCCGCAGCAGACGGGAATATTCGCGTGGAGCGATAGGCAGGCGGTGCTGGTAATACCATACGCTGAAGCTACCGCACGCCTCGTCAAAGTTGAGTTTTAATTCGCCATCTTCCAATGTATCGCCATAGGATCGTCCCAGGATGGGTAACAGCACTTTGCCACGCAACCCTTCTTTGAGGGGCTGCCAGTCAATGTCAAAAAAAGGCGCATAGACCGAGGCGGGACCACTTTCCAGCACATCCAGCCACCATTGATTGTCAGCGCTCATCACGCCCATGTGGTTGGGCACCAGATCCAGGATTTGTCCCATGCCATGCGCATGCAATGTGGCACAAAAAGCTTCGAATTCTTCCTGGGTGCCAATCTCCGGATTGAGCGCGTTGTGGTCGACGATATCGTAGCCATGGCTGCTGCCAGGACGCGCCTTGAGATAACTCGAGCAATAGGCATGGCTGATGCCGAGTGCCGCCAGATAAGGTACCAGCTGCATTGATTGCGCAAAGGTGAAGTTACGGTTGAGCTGCAGGCGGTAGGTGGCAAGGGGAATGCGCAAGCGCCGTTTCTGCACGGGCGCAGTACGGGTGCGAGGACGCTCTTGCCGCATGGCTGCAGCCAGCGCGAGCACCCGGCGGTCAGCCGCACAGGCTTCGAGATTGATAGGGAGCTTACGTCGCCAATTGGGATGCTGCGTGGTGGTGGAGGGAATATTAACTTGATCCGGTACATCCAGTATATCCTCGATTTGCACCATCAGGACCCTGGCTGGACTGCGGGCCAGATAGCTATAGACCGCCTGGATCAATTCCGGTGTGGCGGTTGGCAGTGACACGGGATCAACCGTCAGCCCTTCCGGCAACAATCCGGTCTGCTCCAGCATCAGCAAGAGATAAGCGCGTTCCTGGGCGCGCATGACCACCTGAGTCCGGCGAGCCTCATCAGAGCTGAATAGTTGCAGCGCCGTGCGCTGGATGATATCGCGTCCTTGCCAGTAGCCTGGCAGCGTCGGTAAATCATGCGTGGTCACTGCTGCAAGCGCTTGGGCAGGATAGTTCTCTGGCGCAGTGAAGCTGCCCGTCGCTTCTTTTTCCATTATCAGCAATCGATACGAGAGGATGCCCAAGGGCGGTAAGGCGGCCTGCACTTCCTCCGGCACGGTTCCCAGATCTTCGCCGATAACCAGGCACTGGTTACGCTGGCTTTCCAGCGCCAGAATCCCGAGCAGATCCTCGAAAGGGTAACGCACATAAGCGCCTTCAGTAGGGGGTACGCCAGCAGGCACCCAGTATTGACGCATCAGCCCCATGACATGATCGAGACGCAGCGCGCCTGCGTGCCGCATGTTATGCTGCAGCGTGGCAATGAAAGGCGCATAGGCTGCCTCACGCAGGCGATCCGGCACGAATGGCGGCAACCCCCAGTCCTGGCCGAGCTGGTTGCCGAGCTCTGGCGGCGCGCCTATCCCCACACCAATGGCATAAAGCGCCTGATTGGCCCAGGCTTCTGCGCCGCCGCCATCGACCGAGACCGACAGATCGAGATAGAGGCCTGCGCCGAGTCCCAGTTCCAGTGAGCGCCATCCTGTGGCAGCAAGCTGTAAGTCAGCCTGCCATTGCAGGTAAGCGAAAAACTCGACGCGATCCTGATGTTGGGCCTCAAACTCCTGCACTTCGGCTGCTTCCGGATGGCGGTAGGCTTCTGGCCAAACGGGCCAGCCCCACACATTGGGATCCTGATTATGGAAATGCTCTTGCAGCGCCTCGAACAGAGTGTGGCGGTACAGCCGTTCACCCTCACGCGTCTGAAAGGCGCGGAATGCGGCAGCACGCTCGCTTTCTGCCGCCAGATGCCGTTCACAGAAATGGCGGTACAGCATTTCCAGCATGGGCAGCTTGAGCGCGGCGACACCTGCGTAATCGACCATCTCGGTCGCCCGTAATCTTTCCAGCCGGATTTGAAACTCGGGCGTGCGTAATATGGCGCGCGCTGCATCGCATTCGTGAAAATCGTCGATGGCTTCCACATCGAGATAAAGGATATTGAAAAATAAGCGGCTGGAAGGACTGTACGGACTCGCGTGTTCCGGATTATGCGGAAACAAGGCATGCATCGGGTTGACACCGATGATATCCGCGCCCTGTGCTGCCCATTGCTCCAGCAATAGCCGCAGATCGGTAAAGTCGCCCATTCCCCAATTACGCTCGGACCGCACTGCGTACAGTTGCACGGCTGGCCCCCAGATGCGGCCGGAATGAGTGATGGCTTCAGGCTGATAACAGGTAGCGGGGGCAACGATGAGGGTCTGCTCTGCACAGGGCTTGCCGGCACGCGATAGTGTCAGGCGGTGATAGCCCGGCGCAAGGCGTCCGGGCATCGCTAGCTGCCAGGCAGTATGCACTATGCCATTGATTTTCCTGGTTCCAATTTGCGGCAGGGTTTGCGGTTGAAACTGGCCACTCAGACTGCCACCGTCTTCCAGATCCAGACGCCATTCCCACTCTTCACCAGCGGAAGTATCCTGTGTGACCAGCCGTACCCAAGCCGCCTGCTCTCGAACCACTGACACTGCTTCCAGCGCTCGCTGCCAGGGAGATAGCTCGTACTTCTTAATGGTGGCAGCGATTTTTTCCGGTGTCGACACATCGAGCCCCATGGCGGTCAGCAGCATGCGCTGGGTGGTAGGGGAGGTGAGGTGCTGCTGTTGCCAGTTATCGGTATAGGCTGGCAAGATACCTGCCAGCTCGCTTAGATGGGTCAGTAACTCAAATTCGTTTTCAAGCTTACTCATGATTCTCCCTTAGATACCAGGCTACGGTGAATGCAGGCAAGACACCCGATGAAAGCCGGTAATCAAGATCGACCTCACTCCCGTAGAACAATTTACCCTGCGGCGTGACAGGCAGACTGGTCACTGTTTCTCCTAAATTGGCGTAAACTGCCAGTTGTCTATCGTCACCAAGTTGCCAACCGGCATGCAGCGCATGTGCTGCCAGCACTTCAAAACCACTGCTACGTATGCCGCGCAAATGGGGAACGATTATCTGTTGCCGCAAAGCCAGCAGTTCCTGATATAACATGAGCCATGCACGGTATGGGGGGTGGTTTTGTGCCTGCCAGTCCAGCCTGGCCAGCTCAAAGGTGCCGGCTGAACAGGGATCGGGAATGGCTTCCCGTGCGGCCGGATCGCGAAAACGCGCGAAGCAGGCAAATTCCTTGCGCCGTCCCGCGGTCACGGACTCAGCCAGTTCGCCGCTAAATCCACAAAAAAAAGGAAATGGCTCGCATGCACCCCATTCCTCACCCATAAACAGCAAGGGCACCGAGGGCGACAGCAGCAACAGAATGGTGGCGGCACGCAAAGCTTGCGGTGCAGCCAATACTGTCAGACGTTCGCCCAACGCACGATTGCCGATCTGATCATGATTTTGCAGAAAAGCGACAAAGGCCGTGGGCGGCAGCTCAGCGCTCGGCTCACCGCGAGATTCACCCCGACGGTAAGCAGAAATCTCACCCTGATAAGCAAATCCTTCGGTCAGGCAGCGCCCTAAATGGTGGATAGGTTGGTCCGCGTAATCGGCATAATAGCCATCACGTTCATGGGTTAACAGCACATGATAGGCATGATGGACATCGTCATTCCATTGGGCATCGTAATGGATGGCTTGTCCGTTCTGTCTACGCGTGAGGTAATGGGCGGCATTGCGGTCATTTTCCAGGATGAGGTGAATGTGACGCTCCGCACCGAGTGTTGCGCGCACCGCCTGAGCCAGCGTTTCCAGAATATCAGGCTGGCTGTCATCGAGGATGGCATGCACCGCGTCCAGTCGCAGACCGTCGAAGTGATACTCTTCCAGCCAGTAAAGCGCGTTATGAATGTAGAAATCGCGTACGATCCGCGAATTTTCACCATCGAAGTTGATCGCCGCGCCCCAGAGAGTGTGGTGCCGTTCAGTGAAAAATTGCGGGGCATACAGATGAAGATAATTGCCCTCCGGCCCGAAGTGGTTGTAGACGACATCGAGCAGCACCATCAATCCACGCTGATGCGCGCTTTGTATGAGGCGTTTGAGATCTTCGGGTGTACCGTAGGCGTTGTCCGGCGCAAACAGCAAGGCGCCGTCGTAGCCCCAGTTGCGCTGCCCGGGAAAATCGGCCACGGGCATCAGTTCGATGGCGGTCACGCCGAGTCCAGCCAGATAGTCCAGTTTTTGCTCGATAGCCGCGAAAGTACCCTGTGGAGTGAAGCTGCCAACGTGAATTTCATAAATCACCGCCTCTTCCCAGGGCCGGCCACGCCAGGCACCATCCTGCCAGTCGAACGCAACGGGATCGATCACCTGGCTGGCTCCATGCACGTCGTCAGGGTTATAGCGTGAAGCAGGATCGGGTACGCACAATCCATCATCAATTTGATAGCGATAGCGGCTGCCGGCCTGCGCCTGCTCGCTTACCCACTGATACCACCCTTCTCCTGCCGCCTGCATGGGTACCGGCGCTTCATTGTCGACCAGCAGCATGACTTGATGGGCTGCTGGTGCCCAGAGACGAAAACGTACCTGGCCTTCTTGAGTGAACTCAGCGCCGAAGGGCATGCAATGTTGTCGTTTCATACTCATTTCATTACAAATAATGGCCGATATAGCCATTGTATTTTCCTTTTGGCACGACCACGATGCCTGAGTCTGTGACAGTGTAGTGCGCGGCGTCAGTTCGCCGGTCGTAACCGATCCAGCTGCCGGCTTCGATCAGGTTATAGCGGTCTATGATAGCGCGCTTGAGCCGTGCGCCCCGGCGGATAACGGTGTAATCCATCACGATGCATTCATCGATCTCAACATCCTCTTCGATTAATACCTCTCGACGAACGATAGAGTTGCGGACGCTGGCGCCCTTGATGAAACTACCGTCACCGATGATACTGTTCTCGATCTCGGCGCGGATGAATTTCGCCGAGGGACCCTGATATTCGCTGGAGGCGAATCGCCACTGCGGATTAAATAGATTGAATTTCGGCTCGAGTCCCAGCAAATCCTGATGGGCGAGGAAATAAGCATCAATCGTGCCGACATCTCGCCAATAGTACGGCTCCTCATAATCGCGCACACCAGGCACACGGTTCTCGGAGAAATTGTAGGCAAATACCCGGTGATTCTGGCACAAACGCGGTAACAGGTGATGACCGAAATCTTTTTCGCCGCGATGCTTACCTTCCTCCAAGGCAGCATACAAGGTGTCGGCACTGAACAGATAATTACCCATTGAAGCATAGGCGCGGGCCGGATCTTCCGGCATGGAAAGTGGGTATTGAGGCTTTTCATGGAACTGGCGTATTCGCCCGTCGCGAGCGCTCTCGATCACGCCAAAGGCGCTGGCCTGCGCAAGCAGGACTGGCAACGCTGCCACGGTCGCATCGGCATTATTCTCCAGGTGAAACTGGGCCATCTGCTGCACGTCCATGCGGTAAATGTGATCGGCGCCGAACACCGCCACCAGATCCGGATCATGCTGGCGAATCAGGCTGAGGTTCTGATATACCGCATCTGCCGTGCCCTGAAACCACTCGGGGCCCTCGCGCATTTGCGGTGGCACTACGGTGACGAATTGCTCGGGAAAAATGGGCGCCAGCCCCCAGGAACGGCGAATATGCTCGATCAGCGACTGCGATTTGTACTGCACCAGCAAATAGATCGCAAAAATATGAGAGTTCACCAGGTTGGACAGCACGAAATCAACGATGCGGTAGCGGCCTCCAAAAGGCACTGAAGGTTTGGAGCGTTCGCAGGTAAGCGGGTAAAGGCGTTTACCTTCGCCACCTGCCATTACCATTGCAAGTATTCTCGGATTAGGCATGGGTATCACCTCCAGAAGAGAGCATGACTTGCCCGATCAAGTTGAGCAGAATCAGCATTGCGGATTCCAGCCAGGCAGACTGTTCAGCCAGCGACTTATCCAATTCATCCAGTATTTTCTCCAGCAGGAACAGCTCAAGCAGTTTTTGTTCCCGGGCGGGTTCGGCTGGATGAGCACAGCATCCTGCTATTGCCGTCCGGTAGCCTGACAGAAAAGCATCGGTAGCCGCCCGTTCCCACTGATGCGCATAAATTTCCAGCAAGTCACGGTGATCAATACGTTCGGCAAGATGTCGGCTGAGTGCTTGCCGTGCTGCGGCGGACAGTGAATAACACATTCCTGCAAGGTCTTTGAGGGGAGATTGCTTGGTGCGCCGTACTTCTAGCGATTGTTCAGGATCGCCTTCGAAATCAGTGATCGTGAAATCGTTATGAGCGAGTAATATCTGGTCAAGGTGATAATGGCCATGGATGCGGATTTTATATAAAGGAGGTTCATCCGGCAGTGGATAGGTAATGCGTTCCAGGATACGCGGCCGCTGACTGAGCAGGTGTTCACAAATTACGCGTGACGATTCAGGCAGGTGCAATAATGCCTGTTCCAGTTTATCGAAGACCGTGGCAAGATTTATCCGTAACTGTGCTGCCTGAGCGGTCATTTCGCTGACAGGCTGGATCTCAGGGTCAAAGGCAGCATTGCCTGTGGTCTTGGCCAATGCCTGATGCAATTCTGCCGTGCGCCGGCCGAGCGTTTCCATCTGTACCAGGTAGACTGCATGCACCTCAGCCTCGCGGGCGTGATCGGGTTCATCCACGCACAACTTGAAGTGGCGGCCTAAGTATTCTTGCGTGTAGTGCCAGAAGGTGCCCTGGTTCGGTACAAACCGATGCAGTACTGCAATCGCAGTGACGGTATCATGGGCATGATACTCCAGACTGCCAGCCAAAGGAGGTACACTCGGGCACGGCGATATTTCGGTCAGAAACTGCCCCATTTCCAGTTCTGGATTGATGCCTTCTTGCACGCGCCGGTAGACTTTGAGAATAGCCTGTTCGCCATAAACAATGGAGGTATTGCTCTGCGCCACTCCCGGCCGGATGATCTCCACTGTTTCCGGTAGCGCCGGGAATGCTGAGGTTCTGGAAAATACCATTTCACCCGAGGCAAAGGGGAGACGCATCTCTGTCACGATGGCATCTAGCAGGAAGCGGCAAAAGGCATCTTCACCCAAGGCGTCATAGAGTATGCCTTCGCGCGCACGTTGCCTGACCTTGGCCAGCATCCACGGCGACAAGGCATGATAGTGCTGATCGGCAGCTTCCCCGAGCATCAGGCTCAGCGGTAGAAAGTAGTGCTGTGTTGCACCCGAATCGAACAGGAGTTTGACCAGCAATGGCAACCATCCTTTGCCTTCAGGCGTTTTCCAGGTTTGATTCAAGTCCAATTCCAGCTTTTTGATGGATTGTCCTGTTCCTGCAAACCAGCGCTGAGTAGCAAGAAAAGGCGGCAATATTTCGACTTCCAGCTGTGCGCGGGGCTTGCGGGCAAGAACATCCTTCACCTCACCTGCAGGCTTGGCCATCAACGCGCTCAGCAATCCTTCAGGCAGGACCAATACCGGCAATAATTCACGGGGGAGTTTATCCAGGTGCCAGACAGGAGCTTCCACATCGGTGGCCAGATGGAACCAGTAAAAACTGTAGCTGGGTAAGCTCAGTAAATAAGGCAGCTCACCAATGGCAGGAAAGGCGGTGCGCCCCATTAATTCAATAGGAACACGGCCTTTGTACGCGGCGAGATTCAGCTCAACTGGCTGAGCGCTGTTGGCGAGATTAGCCACACATAAAATGCTCACGTCCTGGTATTCGCGCAGATAGGCGAGTATCTTACGATTGCCCGGATGCAAAAAATTGGTGGAGCCACGGCCGAAGGCTTTCTGTGCTTTGCGCGTGGTAATCAGGCGCCGCATCCAGTTAAGTAATGAACTCGCGTTGCGGTTTTGCGCTTCGACATTGACAGCTTCATAGCCATAGAGCGGATCCATGATGGGCGGCAGATATAGTCGCTGTGGATCGGCCCGGGAAAATCCTGCATTGCGATCGGGACTCCATTGCATCGGCGTGCGCACCCCGTTGCGGTCGCCGAGATAGATATTGTCACCCATGCCGATTTCATCCCCATAATAAATAATGGGGGCGCCCGGCATGGACAGCAGCAGGCTGTACATCAGCTCTATCTTGGCCCGGCTGCCTTCCATCAGCGGCGCCAGCCGGCGCCGGATACCTAAATTGAGCCGCGCGCGTGGATCGGATGCATAAGTGAGGTACATGTAATCGCGCTCGCGATCGGTAACCATCTCCAGGGTCAATTCATCGTGATTGCGCAGAAACACGGCCCATTGGCAATTCTCTGGAATCTCCGGGGTTTGCGCCAGTATTTCGATGATGGGATGGCGATCTTCCTGGGCCACTGCCATAAAAATGCGCGGCATCAGCGGAAAATGAAAAGCCATGTGGCATTCATCGCCATCGCCGAAATATTCGCGCACATCCTCCGGCCATTGATTGGCTTCAGCGAGGAAGATGCGGTTGGTGTAACGCTGATCCAGTTCAGCACGCAAATGCTTGATGATGGTGTGGGTTTCGGGGAGATTCTCATTGTTGGTGCCATCGCGCTCGCACAGGTAGGGAATGGCATCCAGCCGCATGCCATCTACGCCCATGTCGAACCAGAAGCGCATGGCCCGCAGCACGGCCTCGACGACATGCGGATTAGCAAAATTGAGATCCGGTTGATGTGAAAAGAAGCGATGCCAGTAATACGCCTTTGCGACTTCATCCCACGCCCAGTTGGATTTCTCCGTATCAGTGAAAATGATGCGTGTTTCCTCGTATTTCTTGACGGTATGGCTCCAGACGTAATAGTTGCGTTTGGCGGAACCCGGAGGAGCCGCGCGCGCCGCTTGAAACCAAGGATGCTGATCTGAGGTATGGTTGATGACCAATTCGGTAATGACTTTAAGGTCGCGTCGGTGAGCTTCGTGCAAAAAGGTGCGAAAGTCGGCCAGTGTGCCGTAGTTAGCATGAATGCCGCGGTAGTCCGAGATGTCGTAACCATCATCGCGCAAGGGGGAAGGGTAAAACGGCAATAACCAGAGCGTATTGATCCCCAACTCTTTCAAGTAGTCCAGCTTGGAAGTCAATCCGGCAAAATCGCCGATGCCATCGCCATTGCTGTCACAGTAAGCGCGCACATGTAATTGATAAATGATGGCATCTTTATACCAGAGCATATCCTCTGTGATACTCATAGATCCTTCCTATTACCAGTTAATCGACGCATTAGAGCGGTAGCGCTCTAGTAGTGATTATTTTTGCAGTTGATTTGCCGAAGTATCCACCTTTCAACGCTTGCCTTGCTTATTTGGAAATTTTTTATCAGGTTTTGCCTGCATCGATTTTTGCAAGTGCTGAAAACTGCAAGTCGTGATTGTCTAATTTCCCCGCGCTCCCCCTCTCTTGTTAGCCAACTCAGATAACGGCCTACTCAAAATTATTAGATAGCTATGAGGAAAATAAAACCTTGGGAATAATGATTAATGCAAGCATTTCCTGTTATTACCGTACCGAGTAATGATGACGTGGTCAAGTCATTTGTAGAGAATGTGGGGAGCAAGCAGGCTATTTTCAGGGCGCTCGCAAGGAGATCTGGGGTTGTTTCTGAGCAAACCAGGATGAATCTGGAAGTAGTTCATAGGCATATTCTGGCAGACCATCACAGAATTTTTACTTTCCGAGAGTTACACTGTTTCCAACAAAACATCCCGGCATGCAAGATAAAGGGAGGGTTGTGTATTATTTTTAAATAAGCAATTGATTTTGATGAATTAATTGATATTTGGCCTTGTGGGCAAACTTTGTGTGTAGGAAAGCTACCTTTTAGAGGGGGGGGCAAAATTACTAAATTTTCAATTATTTTCTGATTCTTCATAGGTTGGCACTAATTTTGTTAGTTTGTGCGCATTAACTGTTGATTGCAATTTCAGAATTAATCAAATCTATAAATAATAAGTATTGCCTGGATTTATTGTTCTTAAAGGAGAGTGTAAGGGAATGATGCTAAAAAAAAATACAAATAACTTGCTTGCGATCTCATCCATGATTGGATGTTTCATCGGAAGTAACATCACACTTGCTGCAGAAGCGAAAAACACCGAGGCAGTGAAAGCTGAAAAATCATCAATTCTTGTCAGAAACAATACTGCACCCAATGGGGCGCCATTTAGCGTGGAGGAAACGCCAGGACGTTTCCGGTTTGATTTTGACAGATTAACCTATCTTATGGAAAACCATAAAACGCCGCTTGCTGCCATGGCGCCAGATTGGCTTAATTTGGCTATTGAGCACCGGACGCGCTACGATGTGTATGATCATGGTTTCACCAGAGCTATTCCAGGTTTTAACGACCAGATTCATCAACGGACAAGATTTTTGTTCGAGGTTCAGAATATTATCGATCCTTTCCGGTTTACGCTTGAACTGACCGATTTCCGTGCGCCACTGGCGAATTTCGGGCAAGAGCACTCGCCGGTTTTTGCCAACCATTTTGATTTCACCCAGCTTCACCTTGATCTATTGTCCAAGGATTTTCTGGGAACGGGATATGGCGCAAAATTTGAAGTCGGGCGCCTGATTCTGGAATATGGGGAATCGCGCTTGGTCGGGGGGCATCGATGGGGGACTTTTACGCCCACTTTTGATGGGATACGATTTTCGTTAGGAAACGATAAAGAGAAATGGGGTTTTCATGTGTTTGGCACCCGGCCTGTCAATCGAGAGGTGTCACAGCTGGATTGGAATACGCCAGAAACTTATTTTTCAGGCGCACATATTACCAACCGTGATTTGCGCTGGGCTAATGTAGACGTATATTGGTTTCAACTAAATGAAAGTAATAATGTCAGGCAACGTAATTTATCTACTCCCGGTTTCAGGTTGTTTGCCAAACCTGTCAAAGGCAATTTCGATTATGAAATTGAGTCCATGTATCAGTTTGGGGACACCCAGGACATCGATGTTTTCGCGCATCGCCATCACGGAGAAATAGGATATAGCTTCGAAACGGCGATGCCTTTCAGGTTGATCTACCTGTTTGATTATGCATCAGGAGATCCTGACCCAAGGAAGAATTTTGATATTCTGTATGCAAAACGCCGCGTAGAGTATGGCCCTACCGGAATGTTTGGACCATTTTTCCCTTCCAATCTTTTCTCACCTGCAGGCTTTCGTGCGGTGCTTTTACCTGTGCCTAATGTCAGGCTCATGATGTCACACCGTGCGTATTGGTTGGCGGATAAACAGGGCGCATATGTAGGCAGCGGTCTGCAAGACCGAACCGGTCGGTCAGGTAGCTTTTTGGGAAATATGCTGGATATCAGCGTAGGATGGGATCCTCAGTGGAGCTTTTTAAAACGCGTGAGCTTTGATATAGGGTATAGCCATATATTCAAAGGTGATTACTTTGACA
This sequence comes from uncultured Nitrosomonas sp., assembly GCA_964554625.1. GTDB lineage: Bacteria > Pseudomonadota > Gammaproteobacteria > Burkholderiales > Nitrosomonadaceae > Nitrosomonas. Next base: position 16,366 of record CAZKPL010000002.1, read on the forward strand.
AAGTGCCAAATGGCCCAGAAAAAGCTGATACCAATTATGGATATACCATGGCTACCCTAAAATTCTAGGAATGGGACATGATTAGCGAATCACCCATGTACGGTGGGGAGATTTGCCATCAGTTCAGTAAGTTTAGCCTTGCGTAGGCATGATAATACAGATGAAGTTTGGGCATTGTCAGAGCCGTATTTCCCAGGCGAGAAGGAGTATGGCATAGCTGCGTGCTATGCCAAAACCTCAACATCCTTTTATCCGGTTCGGGATAGCTCGAACTGGATAGCTATCCTGTTAATCGATGCGGTTGAAAGAGGCTATTTGGAAAATATTAGAGATGCACTTGGCATTTTCCGGGTTATTTATTTGTTGATGCTTTTTTCTTTGATAGGAAGTGGATGCACCAGGCGATTACGCTCAGAATCGACAGGCCAATAAATAGCCATGCCTCATAACGCTTGATATCGTCAATAATAAGCTCGAGCGTATGACCCAACAGATATCCCATGATTCCAATAGTCATTGACCAAATGAGCGCACCAATAAAGTTCAGGACCAGAAAGCGAAACGGACGTATCTCGCACACTCCTAACAAAAACGGCGTGATTGTCCGGAAACCATACATAAATCTGAATCCTAGTATCAACAGCGTCTGGTGTTTATTTAGAATTGCAAATACTTTTTCTGATTTACATTTTAAATGAGGTCTTTTCTCGAGAATACTTTCACCTTTTACACGGCCAATGTAGAAGTAAAGTTGATCACCAAGTAATGTGCCTAGAAACGCGCTAACCAGAACCCATGGTAACTCAAGATAGCCTCGGTGCGCTGCAAAACCTCCCAAAATGAGAATGGTTTCGCCTTCCAGAAAGGCGCCTATAGCTATTGCGCTATACCCATATGTTGTTATTAATTCTTCTAAAGACACTTTTGTTATAACCAGTCAATGCTTCAAGTCAAACGGTGCCCGCCGAAATCAGAGTATAGATTCCTTTGGGAGCAATAAGTATATAGTTTTATTTGAATAACGTATTTGAGTTAATCATGTCATGGTAGATTTAGTCGCCTGCCACCAATGTCATCAGGCATCGGCTCTCAGATCCGGATTCAAATTGGCTTTATTAATCGCAGGTGCTGCGCGCAGGTTTTTCATAACCGATAATGCGCAGTGAACGCGTAGAGTAAGGTGTCACCGGCGGTCTCGTTGGCAGCTCCATTAGAACGCTGGATCAGATCCTCGAACACCAGCCCACGGCGATGTGATATGTTACGCCAAGACTGATGCTGGTTATGAACAAAACAGATGATCTGTGACGAGTAAATAATCTATCCGGTGTTATGGGAAATGCATAATCGATGCAATGATAGAATGAGTATGATCGTGATAAAAAAACAAGATTAGGAATCCTGGATAGCGTGGATACTTTTATGAGGAAATTTTATGAAAGATGAAATCAAGCAACGATTGCAAAAGACTGAGACATGGATACACGGACTTTATATGCTGTTTTTTGTCTTTGTTTATGGCCTTGCTGAATTTCTGATTGTTCTGGTGATGCTGTTTCAGTTCTTTTCCATTGTGCTGTCTGGCAATATCAATACCCAGCTACTCAGGTTCGGCCAGAATCTGGCGGCATATGTTTATCAAATCATTATTTTTCTGACGTTTAATAGTGGGCAACGGCCTTTTCCATTTAATCCTTGGCCTGGTGAAATAAGCAATCATGATGAAAATAAAAAGTAATCTTGGCTGATTGCAATGCGGAAATAAATTGAGCTCAGGAAGTATAAGATAATGAATTGATTATAACGACTATTGATCTGGTCATTGAAGTGGCCGGTGCGTTTAACATGATTCATGCGCCAAATTTATTAATGTGACGGTTGAAGTTTTGTCTGGCTGGAGCAATCAATAAAAAAAATCAACAAAGCAGATTGGCGTCTGAAGCAGAGGGGGAGGCAACGGATCAAACCAATCTGTCCTTGTTGCATGATAATGCTAAAGGATAGCAAATAAACAAACAATACTGCATATGCATACAATTGTATTCCTTAATATTGCCAGTCTTGCCAGCCAAGACCTGCGTGAATTGTTGCAGAGGATACTTCAAAGCTAGAGCATTGATTTGCAAATCTCCCGTTTTTGTTTTTTTTAAGCATTGTGCTTAGATCAAAATAAGGTTTTTGCTTATTTAAATTTTCTTCAAGAGAGAATAACTTTTGATTGGGCAGGTGAGGGTTAAGACCGACAACGCCTGTCGTCGTTGTTCAAGCATCCAGCTTATTGCGATAAATTTAATTTGGCGGCTAAAACTTTGGCTGGCCAGATCAATAATTCGTTGAAATCCTTTTTAACATGACATGGTTCACTGATAACAAAGCGAGAAAATGCAGTTGTATTTGCGGAAACTGATATTATTGATGACTCTGATACTTGGGGCGGGCGCTGTGGCGGCGAATAGCGACTTACCCCAGGTGTTATCGGATTCAAGGATGATAAGGGATGATCCTGGAGAGCTGTTGGCGCTGGCAGTCAAGTATGAACATGCCGAAGGCTTTCCGCAGGACAGAGAAAAAGCTGCCGAGCTTTACTGCCAGGCAGCCAGGCTAGGATCACCAGACGCGCTGTACGCCTTGGGGTGGATGTATGCTAACGGGCGCGGGGTGGAGCGGAATGACAGTATCGCGGTCCAGTTATTCATGATGGCGGCAGAGCAGGGGCACGCTTATGCTCAAAAAATGATTCGTTATACACCGGCCATCTTGCCATTGCGCTTACCCGCTTGCCTGCAGCCAGATATCGAAGATGAGTATGAGAAAGCTGTTTTCCATCCAGATGACCATGTCTCTAAACTGGTATACAAGCTGGCTCCTGATTATCAGATTGATCCCAGACTGGTGCTTGCTGTTATCTCGGTAGAGTCAGGATTTAATACCCAAGCAGTTTCATCTAAAAATGCGCAGGGACTGATGCAACTGATTCCTGAGACCGCACAGCGATTCCGGGTAAAAGATCCTCTTGATCCTGAAGAAAATATTAAGGGTGGAATGGCCTATTTACGTTGGTTGCTGGCCTTTTTTAAAGGGGATGTCACGCTCGTGGCAGCCGCTTATAATGCCGGGGAAGGTGCTGTTGAAAAATACCGGGGTATTCCCCCCTATCAGGAAACGGTCAGTTATGTGAAAAAGATAAGAACGCGCTACAAAAAGTCCACACATCCTTATCAATCTGATATCGTTAACCGAACGTCAGTAATCGTATCGTCCAATAGCGTTGAGGACTGAATCAACGATCTTGGAAGCCTTTTCTTTTTACGTTTCTAGATGAAATTAAAGACTACCTTCAAACTCCTTTTGTTCGCTGCTTTTGCAACGGCTTTATTGATTCATTTTGTCACGGAGCATGTTAGTGCAGGCTGGCGGACAGCCAGTCGCGAATCGGTTGGGCTGGCTCCCGATCCCGAGAAAACCCCGGAAGCGATCATACAGGTTTATGGTGCGCGTGCTTATGGCTGGCGCGGCTATTTCGGTGTTCATACCTGGATTGCAGTCAAGCCAGCACTCGCCAGAACCTACACCGTGTATGAGGTCATTGGCTGGTATTTGCGCCGAGGTGGATCAGTATTGACGATTCATCAGCAAAAACCTGACAGGCGCTGGTTCGGCAGCATGCCAGTCCTGCTGGCTGAGAAGCGTGGAGAGGGTGTGGATGCCTTGATTACCCGTATCGAAGAAGCCGCACATAGCTATCCTTATGCAAAGGAGTACACCATGTGGCCTGGCCCAAACTCGAATACCTTTGTTGCCTGGGTTTCGCGTGCTGTACCAGAACTCGCGCTCGATCTGCCCCCTACGGCGATTGGCAAGGATTACCTTGGCAGTAGCCTGGTTGGAGTTGCACCCAGCGGCAGCGGTTGGCAATGGTCCCTCTATGGACTGTTGGGCGTTGTCGTCAGTGAGGTTGAAGGATTCGAAATCAATTTACTTGGGCTGACATTTGGTGTTTCTCTCAGTCCGGCAGCGATTAAGCTGCCATTGATTGGGCGCATTGACTTGAGCGTACTGAACAGGCAGGTTGTTGCAATTCCAGAATAGCTTTATTGAAACTTTTACAAAATTTCCTTTTGGATGGAAGCGCTGCAAATAGCCCAGAATTTTCATTAACCGAGGAAAATAGGTTTATGGAAATGCCCACCCAGCCTGAAATTGCTGGGCTGACATGAACAAATCAGCATTTCGGTTGAAACCAATATTTTGATGTGATTAGAGCATCTTACGAAGACTAACTGGCGGGATTTGCATCGATTCGCGGTATTTTGCAACAGTACGGCGTGCAACAATAATTCCCTGCTCTCCCAGAATTTCTGAGATCCGGCTATCAGTAAGTGGTTTTTTCTGGTCCTCGCTTTGTATCAATTGTTTGATTAAGGTACGAATAGCAATTGCAGAGCAGGTTTCTCCGGTATTGGTTGCAACATGACTGCCAAAAAAATACTTGAGCTCAAATATGCCGTGGGGGGTGTGCATAAACTTTTGTGTGGTCACGCGTGATACAGTGGATTCATGCAAATTGAGAGTCTCTGCAATTTCCCGCATGACGAGCGGACGCATGGCAATTGCGCCATGCTCGAAGAAAGCCTGTTGGCGTTCAACAATAAGAGAGGATACTCTAAGTATGGTATCAGAACGCTGTTGAATGTTCTTAAGCAGCCACTTGGCTTCACTAAGCTGATTCATCAATATTTGAGCCGAATTGTTTCGATTACGCTTCAATATATCAGCATAAAGTTGATTAATACTGAGATGAGGAATCGATTCGGGATTAAGTCTTGCTGTCCATATACCATTCACCTTGCTCACTATCACGTCAGGGATGACATAGCGCGAGGTTACTGAATTGAATGCCTCCCCAGGCCTCGGATTCAGCTGAGTGATCAATTGCTGCACGGAACGCAGGCAATCATCATCACAATGCAATAGCTTTTTGATTTGTTTGTAGTCTTTTGAAGCGAGTACCTCAAGATCATGTCCAACGAGCAAAAGTGCCTGCTGCCGATAGGGCGTTTCTTCAGGAAGCGCCTGCAGCTGCAAGACCAGGCACTCTTGCAGATTGTGCGCACCTACTCCGGCTGGATCCAGTTGCTGCAAGTATTTCAGCGCAACTTGCAAGTCTTCCAGATGGATACCCAGCTCTACCGGCAACATCTCTGATAACTCTTGCAGATCTTGCCTCAGGTAACCATCATCATCCAGACTATCGATTAATATTCCGACGATATGACGGCTGCGCTCGCTGATCTGGGTTAGGCTGATCTGCGCCGCAAGATGCTCACGCAAATTGGGAGGAGTGATCGCTTGTTGTGCACTTCCCCCCTCTTCAGAGGGGTCGCGAGTATCGTAAAAAGTTCCATAGCTATTAAACCAATCGGTATCCTCATTTGAGGGCAGTATCGAGTCACGATAATTTTCTTCAGGATATGCCGTATCATTTGATTCGACTTGCGAATTCGGGATATTTGAGGGTAATGCAACTGAGTAATCCTGGTCACGGATTTGCCCATAATCAGCGCTATCGCCTAGTTCCAGCAAGGGATTGTTTTGTGTAATGCGTTCTATTTCCTGATTCAGCTCGAGTGTAGAAAGCTGCAGTAATTTAATTGACTGTTGCAGTTGCGGCGTCAGCGCAAGACCGGAATTTAATTTAAGCTGAAGAGTGGGCTTCATGGTTCTGAAAAAGCAGTCATCACTGAGCTATCTTCATGGATTCAACTCTCATGTTCAAAGCCGGAAATGTTCTCCCAGATAAACTTCCCTGACACGTTCATTATTGATGATGTCATTGGGTCTGCCGCTGGCAAGCACGGTCCCCTCACTGATAATATAGGCGCGATCACAAATTCCTAATGTTTCTCGCACATTATGGTCAGTGATCAGCACACCGATGCCGCGTTCCTTGAGGAAACCAATCACTTTCTGGATATCCATGACTGCGATTGGGTCTACACCTGCAAAGGGTTCGTCCAGAAGAATAAAACTCGGTTTTGATGCCAAGGCACGCGCAATTTCCACGCGCCGCCGTTCGCCACCTGATAAGCTAATGCCTAAGCTTTCCCGCAAATGACTGATATGCAGATCGTGCAGCAAATTATCCAGCCGTTGCTGAATTTCAGCATCGCTAAATCTTTGTAACTCCAATACCGCCAGAATATTATTCTCAACTGAAAGGCGCCGAAAAACGGAAGCCTCCTGAGGTAAATAACTCAAACCCAGGCGCGCACGCTGGTGAATCGGCATTTTGCTCAAGCTACGTTCGTTCAAATATATTTCACCACCGTCTAACGGAATCAATCCTACTACCATATAAAAGCAAGTGGTTTTACCCGCCCCATTAGGGCCGAGCAAACCTACCACCTCTCCACTTGAAACAGAAAAGGACACGTCTCCCACAACAGCGCGGGATTTATAGCTTTTCTTTAAGTTATCAGCTTTAAGTACGCTCATGGTATTTTCTGAATGATCTCTCCAGTTATACAAAAAAGATTATTCTTCAGTGTCTGTTGCCTGGGGCGGCTTTGTTTTGGGTTGGATAATCACCTGCACTCTGTTTCCTGAATTTTCCTTGGCGTTTTTCTCCTTGTGTCCCGTAACCCGGAAGAAATCGCGTGTAATGTCGTAAGAAATGTAATCGCCCTGCACTTCATCCGTTCCCCGCTTCAATCGCGCCTTGCCAAATAACTCGACTTTGTTGGTTTTATCATCATATTCGACGCGCTGACTCCAGCCCTCAATATATTCATCAACACCATCGCGTTTCTGCCGGAAACTGACAAGGTTGCCGTAGCCAGTCGCATACCGGAAACCTTTGAGATCCTCTTTCATGATGACCTTATCCGCCCGAATGATGAGTGTCCCTTGAGTGAGAATGACGTTACCCGTAAAAATACTCGTGCGAAAATTATCCTTGCGCTTGTAATCTTCGACTGTGGCGCTATCTGCTTCCAGGTGAATCGGTTTATCACGGTCAGCGCGTTCTGCGAGGGAGGTATCCGCAAACAGCATGCCAATAACTAGTAAGGCGAAAAGAAATACATTCATTTTTTGTGATAATTTGGTTTGACTTGCTACTTCTTGTTCGAAGGTCGATCAGCGCTTCCGGGCGTTTTATCATCCCTCGCTTTTACCCTTGATTTCAGCTCGATACGTCCTGTTTGGTTGTTTAACGCCATTCCTACCGCATTCACGATGGTATTCATCCTCGTTATCGTCACAGGCTGATCCGTTTCTGCAATGTCAGCATCAGGAATGAGATGTAGAAATTGGGTACTCATGGCTATCTTATCTGCCTCTTTTTCTCTCAAGACAACCACATCTCCCTTGAGATAGATATCATTTTTGCCAGCGGTTAGTTTTGCGTGATCAGCATTTATCCGTATTAGCGGCTTATCAGGCTGGATACTGAGAAAATCAACCGGTTCAAGATAGGTTATATCTCCTTCTGGAAAATGGGTCATTACGCTCGCGGAGAAAATATGTTGAATCGCTTTATCATGAACCATCTCGACACCCGACAGATTCTCAATAATATAGTCAGGGTTGTTATTTAAACCATTATCTTCATGAATCCTTGGCTGCTGTATCGTTTGATCCAGCAAGAATGTTAACAATATCAGTATAATCAGAAGAACAACCGGACCTGGAAGCAGACGATGGATCATCTCACGACACTACTTTGTTTCCCATGATATTTTCCCTAACCCGTTAATGAAAAAAATAGCTGGAGAATCGCTTGGAAGTAACAGTTTATATTCGTTAGCTACAAGAAGCTTAACAAACTCTTATGATTTATTTACTTGGATCATTATAGCAAAGTCATGCTCCAATCAATCAGGCAATCAAAAACGCTTTTAATATTTTTATTGTAAGATGATCTTCATGTTCTTTAGATGGGAAAATACACCAAAGACTTTATGTGGAATTTTTTACATCGCCCTCTTTAAACTTGAATCTCTATCACAATATGGTTATGGTAATGTATTTCCTCATCAAGTTTTGAAATAATCATGCACGCAAACGCTATCAATTTTGAAAATTACGAGCTGTTACAGGATGAGGCCTGTGCACAGCGGATTATTGCTGCCAAAGAAAAGCTGGGAAAACGTGCTGTTATCCTGGCGCACCATTATCAACGAGCGGATGTCTATCGGCATGCCGATCTAACGGGAGATTCTTTAAAGCTGTCTTATCTTGCTGCACAAACGGATGCTGATTATCTGGTTTTTTGTGGCGTGCATTTCATGGCAGAAGTGGCAGATATCCTTTCAAGCCCGGAGCAGACCGCTATTCTACCCGATCTGGCAGCGGGTTGTTCGATGGCGGATATGGCCAATCTCTCCAAGGTAGAAAGAGTCTGGCGTGAACTGGCTGAAATACTTGATCCCGAAGAAACGATTACGCCTGTGACCTACATCAATTCGAGCGCTGATCTAAAAGCTTTTTGTGGGGAACATGGTGGGATTGTTTGCACTTCCAGCAACGCCACTAAAATTCTGCAATGGTCGTTTGCGCAACGTGAAAAAGTGCTATTTTTTCCTGATCAGCATCTGGGGCGCTGGAGTGGTTATAAGTTGGGTCTCTCGCTGGAGCAGATGCCTGTCTGGGATTTTGATGAGCCCATGGGAGGATTAACCGAGGAGCAAATCAGAAAAGCCAAGATCTTGTTATGGAAAGGTCACTGTTCTGTGCATCAGATGTTTCAGCCGCAGCATATTCTGCGATTCCGCAATCAGTATCCTGAAGGTCTGGTGATTTCACACCCGGAATGCAGTTTTGAAGTTTGCAAAGCTTCTGATTATGTCGGTTCTACTGAATACATTATCAACACCATCCGTGAAGCCGAAGCAGGAACGCGTTGGCTGGTGGGCACCGAATTGAACCTGGTTGGGCGTATTGCGGAAGAATTCAAATCCCAGGGAAAAATCATTCAGTTCATGTCACCGATGGTGTGCATGTGTTCAACCATGGCACGGATTGATCCGCAGCATCTGGCATGGTCGCTGGAAAATCTGGTAGCAGGGAATATAGTCAATCAAATTAGAGTCCCGCCACACGAAGCCAAGCTTGCCAAGCTGACACTTGAAAAAATGCTGGCTGTTTCCAGGTAACGATGATGCCCAATGTAGCAAGAGCGGTCTTATTCCATTTCCCCATCAAACATGACGAGAAGGCGAACAGCAGACAGTATAAATAATACGGCAAGGAGAAGTCGGCAAAGTCAGGTTTGATGGGGAAATGGAATGAGAAGGAATAATAGAAAACTTGGTTTCCTCCTAGTTATGCAATTTCTTAAGGCTGTCTATGATCGATAAGCTGCATATTGCCACCTACAACATCCATAAGGGTTTTTCCTACTTTAATCATCGCATGGTATTGCACGAGCTGCGTGATCACTTGCGCGCCCTCGATACGGATATCATCTTTTTGCAGGAAGTAATCGGGGAGCATAGCAAGTATGCTTCCCGTTTTGAGAACTGGCCAAGCCGCTCCCAATATGAATTTTTAGCGGATTCGGTATGGCGAGATTTTGCTTACGGTAAAAATGCAGTATATGATGCAGGTCATCATGGCAATGCCATTCTCAGTCGTTTTCCTATTGTAAGCTGGGAAAACGAAGACATTTCGTCGCATCGGTTTGAGAATCGCGGCTTGCTTCACTGTGAAATCAGCATCCCTGGCTGGCAGGAAAATCTGCACTGCATTTGTGTCCACCTGGGATTATTCAGGCGTGGGCAGCGCAGGCAGCTCCAGGCGATGGAGAAGCGCATCAAGCAGCTCGTTCCACCCGATGCACCGCTTGTGATCGCAGGAGATTTCAATGACTGGCACGGAACAGCCAGCCGTATCCTGGTGAAACATCTTGAATTAACCGAGGTATTCGAGCAAACCCACGGTAAAACCGCCCGCAGCTATCCTTCCATTTTCCCCTTATTGCGTCTTGACCGGATCTACGTACGGGGCTTCCGGGTAAAAAACGTATGCGTCCACCAAAGTCGCACCTGGTTGAGAATCTCTGATCATGCAGCTTTATCCGCCAATATCGTGCGTGCATGAAACGCCTCGAGTTTATCGATGGAAACCGGATCACGCTGCTGCACAATGGCACCGAATATTTCCCGGCGCTGGAAGCTGCGATTGATGAGGCCAGGCAGGAAATTCATCTTCAGACTTATATTTTCAAATACGACTTAACAGGCATCAGTATTGCCAATGCATTAAAGCGGGCCGCCCAACGTGGCGTTGCTGCCCATCTGCTGATAGACGGATATGGCTCGCTTGATTTTCCCAAAAAAGCCATTGAGAGCTTGCTCGCCGCGGGTGTTCAAGTTCTGCTATACCGGCAAGAGGTTTTTTCTTTCCGTTTCAGACGCCATCGGTTACGCCGCTTGCATCGTAAACTTGCCGTCATCGATGGCAGCATTGCTTTTATTGGGGGGATCAATATTATCGATGATTACTACAGACCTGGAGAATCCTCGCCACGTTTTGATCATGCGGTAAAAATAGAAGGGCCTCTGCTCCCTACCATTCATTCCGCAGCCAAACGTTTATGGATGCTGGTCGCCTGGGCCCATTTCAAAAAACGCTGGACGGCTCAACTCGAACTGGCGCCTACCGCAACACCGGTTGGAAACCAGCGCGCAGCATTTGTCATCCGCGACAATCTTCGGCATCGGCGTGATATTGAACGTGCTTATCTCAAAGCAATTGCCACTGCCTGCAATGAGATCATTATCGCCAACGCTTACTTTCTTCCCGGCAGAAATTTCCGCCGTGCTCTCATTCATGCAGCCAGCCGTGGTGTATCGGTCATCCTCCTGCTCCAAGGAAAAATTGAATATCGTATACAGCATCACGCTACACGCGCCTTATACGCTAATTTACTCGATGCAGGCATCAAGATTTATGAATACCAGAAGAGTTATCTCCATGCCAAGGTAGCCGTCATAGATCACTATTGGTCAACTGTCGGCTCTTCCAACATCGATCCTTTCAGCCTGCTCATGGCGCGCGAAGCCAATGTCATAATTGTTGACCGGGCATTTGCGCTGGAACTCAGAGCCAGTCTGCAACAGGCCATGGAAGACTCTAAACCGGTATTAAGGAAATATTGGGGAAAGCAATCCTGGATAAGCCGGTCCTTGAATTGGATCAGTTACTACATTGTGCGAATTTTGCAAGGGATGCTGGGTAACGGCCAGCAAAGCACACGCGTCTAAAGTAGCACTTAGGCGAGTGTTATGCGAATACTGCTAGCGGAATGTGGGCTGTTTCCTCAAGCAGATTATCGCTGTCACCGGGGGATGCCATATTGATACCGGTATCATACAAAGCCAGCACAAATCGGCTATAACCCGAACGCCGCTTCGCCGGCCCATCACCACCTCTGGCAACTCCGATGGTGACCGGCAGATGTTGCAGCGAACCCAAACCGGGCGTGGTGCGGGGAGGATGATGTGGGTGCATCACGGCGATGCAGAGCACGAGTGGGTTTGCAGAGTGGAATCAAAGACCGGTACGTTCAGCGATTCGCTCCTGACCGAATCCATTGCCGCCATGTCAAATCTGGGGCATAGAGCGTAAAGGACATAGAGCAGGAACGGGACGAGGTTAAAACAGGTGGTGTGTGAGGCTCTCTGGCGATATGATACGGGATTGGGACTAAATTTTTTCATCCCTGATAAAGCCAACCGTGATTGAGGTGGAGGATATCGAGGAAGACATCCTTACCCATTATCCGCCTGCTGAATTTTTCATGCTGCGAGGGCGGGTTCTCGATGAGGAATGAAACATGGCGTTTGGTTTGAAGTTCGACGGTGATCTTATTCAACCGGTATTGGGTTCCAGATTGATTGGCTGGAGCAGCGGCGGTATGTTCGAGTCAATGGTTAAGCTATTTAGATCATAAAATTTAGATCCGTCCTTTCTTTGCTGCTACGTGTTTGTACGTATAGGTTTATTTCCAGTTTTCCGATATCTTCTTGCAGGTAACCGGGAACGTGGGTGTAAACCTGCATGAGTTCTCTTGGAACAATTGGGTTTGACGCTGAGGAGTCTTTCTTGAGATACGAATAACTACAATAGATTGCTGATTATTTTGTCAATAAATTGGAATGCAAATTACCTTGAATAATTTTCCGGATCAGGATCTATAGATGTTCAATTTACTCAGCAAACCCATTCATATTCTGGGGATTGGCGGCATTGGTAGCGTTCTGGGCTGGGCGTTGGCGCGGGAAGGTTATTCCGTGATACTGGTTGACAGCCATCCTGGCAAGGTAGCCGAAGGTGGAAAAAATGGGGTAGCAATTGCCGGACTGGGAACGCAAGCCATACCGTTCATGGCTTTCGATGATTGGATCGCGCCAAAAGAAGGCTTTATTCTGCTTTGCACTAAAACCTATGACAATCCAGAAGTGCTCGCACGCCTGCCTGACGACGCTTTCCTGGTGCCGATTCAAAATGGCTTTGATTTGGGGCTGGAGCAGCGCAATCATGCGTGCGAAGGTATCGCCTCTTTTGTTTCAGAGTGCTTGCGCGATCGCCCCGTCACTCGAATGACCCGACCGGGCAGCCTGCATATTGGCGCGCGCCGATCAGTCACTGCTGCTGAGTGGAATGAAATCGCGTCATTGGCTAAAGCGCTGGCAAAGGCAAAGCTATTTCCTGTCGAACTCGTTACAGATATTCACCCCTACAAAGCGACCAAACTGATGTACAACGCCGCCATCTCGCCGCTTGCGGCCATGGCTGGTGTGGATAACGGGGCATTATTGACCGACTTGTTAGCTAAAAAGCTTTTTTTTGGCATGCTGCGCGAAAATTATGCCATTCTCAAGCATGCTCATATTCAACTTGCTCGCATCGGGCCCTTCCATCCCGACACCGTTTCTTTAATTCTAAGCATTACCGCTTTGAGCACATTTCTGGCCAGGTTTTTTCAACCATCGCTACGCGGCACCTATTGCTCGATGGCGCCGGATATATCCGTCCAATGCTGCCGTACGGAAATCGAGGCTTATAACGGCTATCTGATTCGGCTGGCGGGGGATTTTCCTTGTCCATTAAACCGCGCCGTGTTTGCACTCGTTGAGAAAGTGAGCCAGGAAGGTCTGAAACCACAACGTCAATATCTTCAGTATTTGGCAGATAGTTTACCGGAAGGTGCGCTGTCTTGATGCCGGTCAATCCGTTCGTGTCCTGGAACGGCCAAGAGACTGGTTGCGGATTCCGCCAACCCCGATGCCGCGGGCCTTTTGCAGAAGTGAGCTGCCTGCTTGCCTGGGTTGCCGGTTTAATCTCGATATGGAAATGGAATAGACCGCCCGCGATATCATGGCCTGGTATCAATTACAGGAGCTGTGATTCACAAAGATCAGTGCAGATCATCAATGCGCACCCATGGCACAAATTTGTGCCTGCTCCGGTTAACGGTAAGGGTCTACGATTTCTTCCAATTTGACTCCAAGGCAAGAATGCCTCCAATGTGACCATTGCATGGTTTGTGCCAAAAAAGGACTTTTTGATGACTTGTCCATAAGGTTGATTGCTACGTGTCTGCACGTATTTCTTTAGTCAGCATATTTCAATAATCTATTGAAGCATCAGAGCGTGATGAAAAAACAGCGCTTATTTTCTCTATCTATTGTCGCGGAAGGTGAAATGATCGAATGGCGCGCCGGCGGTTGTTGCAGAATGCCGTCAATGCACTAATCTGTCATCCCCATGAGGTGTTTCCGTGTCATGGGAGTGGAACCGGCGCATCGGGCGCAAGCCCAGAACAATGCACAAGGGGTTCGTAATGACTTCAAATAGGGCACCTTCCCCGCGCGATGATTTGTTCAGCAAGGTCGCGGAAACAGCCATACGCCTGGGTGTGCTGGCGATCGTGCTGATCTGGTGTTTCCAGATATTGCAGCCATTTATTATCCCGGTGGTGTGGGGGATCATTATCGCGGTAGCGATCCATCCTCTTTATCTCAAGTTGGTCAATTTGCTGGCTGGTTACCGCATCATTGCGGCGACGCTGCTCATCGCCGTGTTATTGGCGTTGTTAATGGTGCCTACCGTCACGTTGACAAAGCTGCTGGTGGAAAACGTGGTAGTACTGGCGGAGCAATTTCACCAGGGTCAGTTCGCTATTCCGCCGCCACCGGAGACGGTCAAGGATTGGCCGCTCATTGGTGAGCCGGCCGCGAAAATGTGGAACCTTGCTTCAACGAATTTGACCGATGCCCTGAAACTGCTGCAACCCCAATTCAAAGCGATCGGCGCCTGGCTGCTCAACGCTGCTGCCAGCGCGGGTTTGGGCGTGATCATATTCGTGGCTGCATTCGTGATTGCCGGTGTCTTGCTGGCGCATTCCGCCAGCAGCTATCAGCTTGCCCATGGCATAGCCAGGCGATTGGCGGGCGAGCGTGGTGATGACTTCGCCAATCTGGCCGAAGCCACCATTCGCAGCGTCGCCCGTGGCGTATTGGGCGTTGCTGTTATCCAGTCGTTGCTGGCAGGCCTCGGCTTTATCTTTGCCAGCGTCCCCGGTGCCGGGATATGGGCGTTATTGTGCCTGATCCTGGCAGTGGTGCAGATCGGGGTGGGGCCCATAGTCGTTCCAGCCATAATCTATGTATTCGCAACCGGCGATACGGCCACCGCGGTGCTATTCCTGATCTGGAGCGCATTGGTTATGGTATTGGATAACGTCTTAAAACCGATGCTGCTGGGGCGCGGCGTCGGCGTGCCCATGGTGGTGATCTTTTTGGGCGCGATCGGCGGCATGCTGCTGTCCGGTATCGTTGGACTGTTCGCCGGCGCCATTGTGTTGGCGCTGAGCTACAAGCTGTTTCAAGCCTGGTTGAATATGGAATCTTTATCTCGCTAGACCTGCGCTGCAACGCAGCGCAGTGTCGTCTTGGGAGCAGTTATGGCTTATCCGCTAGGGAAGCCGCGCTCGGTTTATTTCTGAGATTCGTTAGCAAAATATACGTGCTGACCAGTAATACCCACAGTGGAAACGCCAGTGCTGTCCAGTAAAAAAAGCCGACGCTCAGTAACAGCAGCAGCGCCATGGCATAGCCAAGAAAGGCAATCCACTGCGGGAAAATTTTGGTGCGGACGGCGACTGTACAGATTGAGATCATAAATACCCCTGCCATTTTCATCGCATAGACGTTGACAATCTGATACACCACAGTGCGGCCAAAGGTGTAAATGCCAGATTCGACGAACTTGCCGGGTGTGGCACTGTAGCTGATCATGATACCTGCCGCTACTGCTCCCGAAGCAAACAGCATGGCTAGAAACAGCAGGCCACTGCCGAGAAACACCGTCGCGAAAAAGCGATCCTCATAGGCTCCAATCCGGTCCCGCAGCACGCCGATGAACCACAAAAAAGCGATGCCTGCGAACGGCAGCAGATAAAGAGCCAGCTTAACGGTCTTCCAGTCACCAGCCAGCCAGGTTCCGGCATCATGCGGATCTGCTGGGACCGAGAGCCGGACGAGCACCGAGCTCGTGATATACAACACGGAAAACACAATGCCGGCGACAGCCGCCGCGCGCGGTGTTTTCAAGCGGTTATGCATTAAGTTTTTTTCTTGCTCCATATTTTACTCGCTGGGAAACACATCGCAATGCTTGGCCCTCGCTGTATCACCGATCAGAGTAAGTTTGCGCTCGAACAGATAAATCATTTATTTTCATCACATGGCAAAAATACCTCTAAACAGTGACTTTAAATGCTTGGACTCATGGGCGCCTAGCTGGGTACAGGTGACCTTGACTGTCTGTACTACCTGCTAAAAGCAGGTAGTAATTTAGTTCCCTACCGGGAATCCTCTAGCTGCCATGCAGGAAGCAAACACCTCATTGTAGGCATCTTGGGCTCTTCTGTCCTGACGACGCTCTTGGCGTTGCTTGGCCGCGCCTGCAGCGGCCCCCATTTTCGCTTTTTCTTCCATCTGGCTACGCGTGTATTCTTCGGCGACGTTTTCAGGAACATGACCGTATTGGCTAGTTTCACTTCTACCTTTTGCAGCTCCGGCCATGGCGCCAGCCGCCGCACCTCTCGCCCGTCCACCTGCCTGTGGTTGGGTAGCACTGGGGCTATAGCCGGTTTGCTGCTGAGCGATACCCTGGCACTCAGTTTGGGCTTGCTGATACAACGGATCGTCTTGTGCTAACACCCAGCTACTAAAGACTACGCCGAAAACGCCGATGCTCAAGCGAATGGATCTTGGATTAAACATGGTTTATCTCCTTGGAAACGATCAATTGGAGGAGGATAGGCGGTATGAATGCCTTCCATTGTTAAGCTGTGACGTTTCTAGGTTATCGAAATATGGCGGCTAAAAAAATACGTACAAATACCTAGTGTGTATTTTCTTTAGGTTGTCATTTACCTGATAGATAAAAATGTATCCTACTTTCTGACGTATCAAGCCACTTGAGTCAACAGAAAGATTGATTGATCGCTCGGTTTCAATAAGATCTATACCTACGTGTTTGTACGTATTTTTTTAGCCAGAGTATTCCGATAGGCTATTCAGCATCCCCTTATCTGCAAAAGGAGTTCTGAAGATGGGTTATACCGGACAAAAAACTGCAACTGCCAGCAATCCGCTTAGTGCTGAAGAGTTGCGCGCGATGAACGCCTGGTGGCGCGCCTGCAACTACCTCTCGGTGGGCATGATTTATCTGCGTGATAATCCGCTGCTCAAGGAACCACTCAAGATCGAACATGTCAAGCATCGGCTGCTGGGCCATTGGGGTGCGAGCCCGGCGCTGTCGTTCGTCTGGGCGCACCTTAACCGGCTGATCAAGCGTGACGATCTCGACGTGATTTTCATGGCTGGACCCGGTCATGGAGCCCCGGGTGTGATCGGACCTACCTATCTCGAAGGCACCTATTCCGAAGTCTATCCCGACAAAAGCGAAGATGCGGAGGGAATGCGCAAGTTCTTCAAACAGTTCTCTTTTCCTGGCCAGATCGGCTCGCACGTTACCCCGGAAACACCCGGTTCCATTCACGAGGGTGGCGAGCTGGGTTATAGCCTCTCGCATGCCTATGGCGCCTGCATGGATAACCCCGACCTCATCGTCGCCTGCGTGGTAGGCGATGGCGAGGCCGAGACCGGGCCGCTCGCTACTGCCTGGCATTCGAACAAGTTTATCAACCCGATTCGCGACGGCGCAGTGCTGCCGATTCTGAATCTGAATGGCTACAAGATCGCTAACCCGACCATCCTTGCGCGTATCAGTCACGACCGGCTGGCGGCACTTTTTCATGGCTACGGCTATACACCCTATTTTGTCGAGGGTGATGATCCTGATGTCATGCACCAGACCATGGCGCAGACACTCGATGCTGCCATCGCTGAGATTCGAACCATCCAGCGTGCGGCGCGCGAAAGCGGCGAGGCCGAGCTGCCGAGTTGGCCGATGATCGTGTTGCGCACGCCCAAGGGCTGGACCGGTCCGAAGGAGATCAATGGTCACAAGGCCGAAGGCTCCTGGCGCTCGCATCAGGTGCCCTTCTCGGACGTGCGCACCAATCCTGCGCATTTAAAGCTGCTGGAAGACTGGTTGCGCAGCTACCAACCAGAAGAGCTGTTTGATGCGAGCGGCCGGCTCATGCCGGCGCTGCGCACGCTCGCCCCGCAAGGGCACCGGCGCATGAGCGCCAACCTGCACGCCAATGGCGGCCTGCTGCGCAAGGATCTCAAGTTGCCGGATTTCCGCAATTATGCGGTAGAGGTCAAACAAGCCGGTAAAGTGCTGCACGAAAATACCAAGCCGCTGGGTGAGTTCCTGCGCGATGTGATGCGCAATAACATGACCAATTTCCGCGTCTTCGGCCCCGATGAGACGGCCTCCAACCGCCTGCAGTCGATCTATGAGGTGAGCAAGAAGGTGTGGATGGCGGAGCTGTTGCCCGAGGACGCGGACGGCGGTGAATTGTCGCGTGATGGACGCGTGATGGAAATGCTCTCCGAGCATACCTTGATCGGCTGGCTGGAAGGCTATCTGCTCTCCGGGCGGCACGGTTTTTTCCACACCTACGAAGCGTTCGCCCATGTGATCGACTCGATGTTCAATCAGCATGCCAAGTGGCTCGACATCTCCAAGAATCATGTGGCATGGCGTGCCCCGGTGGCATCGCAGAATATTCTGCTGTCCTCCACGGTCTGGCGTCAGGATCACAACGGCTTTTCTCACCAGGATCCCGGTTTCATCGATCTGGTCACCAACAAGAGTCCAAGCGTCACCCGCATCTATCTGCCGCCCGACGCCAATACCCTGCTCGTGATTGCAGATCAGTGCTTGCGTTCGACCGACTGCATCAATGTCATTGTCGCCGACAAACAGAAGCATTTGCAGTTCACCACCATCGATGAGGCGATTGTGCATTGCGCCAAGGGAATCGGCATCTGGCGCCGCGCCAGCAACGATGAAGGCGTGGAGCCGGACGTGGTAATTACCTCCTGCGGCGATGTGGCTACCCAGGAGGCGCTGGCGGCAACCGCTTTATTGCGCGAACACCTGCCTGATTTGAAGGTGCGCTTCGTCAATGTGGTGGATCTCTATAAAATGCAGCCGGTAGCAGAACACCCGTGTGGCTCAACCGATCGCGAATTCGACAGCCTGTTTACCACTAACAAGCCGGTGATTTTCAATTTCCATGGCTATCCCTGGCTGATCCACAAGCTTGCCTACCGTTTCAGGAATCATGAAAACCTGCACGTGCGTGGCTACAAGGAGCGCGGCAACATCAATACGCCGCTGGAGCTCGCGATCTTGAATCAGACCGACCGCTTCACACTGGTGATCGATGTTATCGACCGGGTGCCCGGGCTTGCCGCGAGAGCTGCGCATCTGAAGGAGCAGATGAAGAACGAGATCATCCAGAATCTCGCCTATGCACATGAGCATGGCGCCGATCGCGATGAATTCAGTAACTGGGTGTGGCCGTATTGAGGAGGGCGCTCCTATGAGCAAGCAGTCATCTTCACCCGTTCCGCAGCAAACAACCGTAAGTCTGGCCGACGAGGAAGCGGTCAAGCGCATCATTGTTGAAACGATATTCGGCCTGTGGGCATCGGTAAACAATCTAACCCGCTTGCGCCCGTCCAGGCGCGAGCGCTACCGGGTCACGATTTTTGGCTCGGCGCGCACCCAGCCCGGACACTGGGTATATCAGGAGGCCAAGCACATGGCCGAGGCGCTGGCGGTCATGGGTTGCGACATCGTTACCGGTGGAGGACCGGGCCTGATGCAGGCCGCCAATGAGGGAGCGGAAGCGGCTAACGCGCCGGAGCGGGCGCAGAGCATCGGCATCCGCGTGAAGCTGCCGTTTGAGCAGGAAGTCAACCCGTTCGTTGAGGAGGCTTTCGAACATCAGACGTTCTTTACCCGCTTGCATCACTTCGTGCTGTTGTCCGATGCTTTTATTGTCGTGCCAGGCGGCATTGGTACGGTTCTGGAGTCGACCATGATCTGGCAGCTGTTGCAGGTGCGGCATCTGCATGATACGCCGCTCATCTTTACCGGTCCCATGTGGCGGGGTCTGGTCAATTGGGCAACGCAGATGATGCTGCGTCCGGGATTCGAATTGGCCAACGCGGAAGACATGAAGATTCCACGTTGTGTGGATACTGCCGATGAGGCGATCGCCATCGTGCGCGAACACCATGCGCATTGGTTAACCGCGCGTGCTGACAGCAAGAAGGCGGGAAATTAGGTGATGAAGCCGTTGAGCAAGCCGCATTCTCACTGAAATGAAAAGTTGCGGAATGGGGAGAGCCGGAGCTGCACAGGACTCGAATTAACATTGAGAGGAATCAAAATCATGAATGACAGAACATCCTCAAAACAAGTACAAGCAAGAACTGCGGCGCCAGCGGCCACCCCAGGCCTCATAGATGCGGACGTGCGCACTGGCATGCAGGCTGCCGTGCTCAAGCAAGCGGTAATGGACCATTTGCGCTATTCTGTTGGACGCCTGCCTGTTGCGGCGACTGCGCATGACTATTACCGCGCGCTGGCGCTGGCGGTGCGCGATCGCATGCAGCAGCGCTGGATGAGCTCGACGCAGACCTGTTTTGATCTCAGCCGCAAGATTGCCTGCTATCTCTCGGCGGAATTTCTCATGGGGCCGCACCTGGGCAATAATCTGGTAAATCTTGATATCGAGCAAGAAGCCCGTACTGCGCTGGGTGAACTGGGCCAGGATCTCGATGTCATCATGGCTTGCGAAGAAGAGCCGGGGCTGGGCAATGGCGGCCTGGGGAGGCTCGCCGCCTGTTACCTTGATTCGCTGGCGACATTGCAACGTCCCGCCATAGGTTATGGCATCCGCTATGAGTTTGGTATCTTTGATCAGGAGATCCAGGATGGCTGGCAGGCGGAGAAAACGGATAAGTGGCTGCGCTATGGCAATCCGTGGGAGATTGCCAAGCCCGAAATTGCCTATTACATCAACTGGGGGGGGCGTACCGAATATTACCGCGATGAAGCGGGTAACGATCGCGTGCGCTGGGTGCCATACCGCGTGGTGAAGGGGGCTGCCTATGACACGCCTATACAGGGTTATGGCGTCAACACCTGCAATACCTTGCGGCTGTGGAGTGCCGAAGCGGTGGAGTCTTTCGACTTCCAGGCGTTCAATACCGGTGATTATTATCAGGCGGTGGAGGATAAGGTGGTTTCCGAAACGGTCACCAAAGTGCTTTACCCGAACGACGAGCCGGAAATCGGCAAGCGGCTGCGCCTGGGACAGCAGTATTTCTTTGTCTCCTGTTCGCTCCAGGATATGCTGCGCTTGCTTGATCTCACGGGTGTTCCGGTGGAGAATTTTGCGCAACGGTTTGCTGTGCAGCTCAACGATACGCATCCTTCCATAGGGGTGGCTGAGCTGATGCGTCTGCTCGTGGACGAGCGGCGGCTGGATTGGGATACCGCCTGGGCGATTACCGTGCAGACCTTCGGCTATACCAACCACACGCTGTTGCCCGAGGCATTGGAAACCTGGCCATTGCCGATGTTCCAGGCGCTGTTGCCGCGGCACCTGGAGATCATTTACGAAATCAACCGTCGTTTCCTCGATGAGGTGCGCGCCAGGTTTCCGGGCGATGAGGCGCGTGTGGCCAGGATGTCCTTGATTGGCGAAGGGGATGACAAACGGGTGCGCATGGCACATCTCGCCACCGTCGGGAGCCATGCCGTCAATGGCGTCGCTATGCTCCATTCCGATCTGCTCAAAGCCAGCGTGCTGAAGGATTTTTATGAACTGTGGCCGCAGCGTTTCGGCAACAAGACCAACGGCGTCACGCCGCGCCGCTTTCTGGTGCTCGCCAATCCGGAATTGCGCAGATTGCTCAATGACACGCTTGGCGAGCAGTGGCCAGCGGATCTGGGGCAGCTGCGCCAGCTCGAGACCAAGGCCGGTGATGCTGCATTCCGGCGCAAGTGGCGCGCGGTCAAAGAAGCCAATAAAAAACGCCTGGCTGATTACATCCGTGCGCACACTGGCATCGAACTCGACCCCGGCTGGCTGTTCGATATTCAGGTTAAACGGATCCACGAATACAAGCGCCAGCATTTGAACGTATTGCATATCGTCACGCTTTACCACCGCCTCAAAGCGCATCCGGGACTGGCGATACCGCCACGCGCATTCATCTTCGGCGGTAAAGCCGCGCCCGGCTATTTCATGGCCAAGCGTATCATCAAGCTCATCAATGCCGTGGCTGAGACGGTTAATGCTGATCCGGATGTGAATACACGCATGAAAGTCGCTTTTGTGCCCAACTTTAATGTCCAGAATGCCCATCTTATCTATCCAGCCGCCGATCTGTCAGAGCAGATCTCCACTGCCGGCAAGGAGGCATCGGGTACCGGCAACATGAAGTTCATGCTCAACGGCGCGCTCACCATTGGCACGCTCGACGGCGCCAACGTGGAAATGCGCGAGGAAGTCGGGGCGGAGAACTTCTTCCTGTTTGGCCTCACTGCCGGGGAGGTAGAGCGCATCAAGGGCGAAGGCTACCGGCCGGGCGACTGCGTTGCTAGCAATGCCGAGTTGCGCGCAGTGCTGGCGCTTATCAGCAGCGGTCATTTCTCCCGCGGTGATAGCGAGGTGTTTCGTTCCGTTATCGACAACCTGACTCAGTCTGATCCATTTCTGGTGCTGGCAGATTACGCTGCCTACATCGCATGCCAGGAGCAGGTGAGTGCTGCGTGGCAGGATGAGGAAAGCTGGGCGCGTATGTCGATTCTCAATACCGCGCGCAGCGGCAAATTTTCCTCCGATCGCGCCATCCGTGAGTACTGCGACGAAATTTGGAATGTCCATCCGGTAACGGTAAGGCTGTAGGGAGCATGGTATGCCATCGCACACTAAAGCGAGATCACCAGGCGCGTGCAACGCAGATGAAACTCATTTGATATCGGTAACCGGCCGCAAGAATTCACCGCCTTATACGGTACGGCCAGGAACCCGGTTTCCACCTGGCGCCACTGCCGGAGCGGACGGCGTGAACTTCTGTATTTTCAGCCAGCATGCGACCCGGGTCGAGCTGCTGTTGTATGCCAGCGCGGACAGTCTTGCGCCGCTTCAGATCATTCCCCTCGATTTCGAGCAGAACCGCAGTTTTTTCTTCTGGCATGTATTCGTGGAGGGCTTGCCAGCCGGAACCTGTTACACCTGGCGCATGGATGGGCCCAGCGATACCGCTGCGACCGGACGGCGTTTCTACCCTGAAAAAGAGTTGCTTGACCCATGGGCGCAAGCAGTAAGCGATACGTTGTGGAATCGCAGGCTTGCCTGCACTGAGCACGACAGTCGCCAGAATCGCCTGCGCGCCATCGTCACCGAGCCATTCCCGCGAGCAGCATGTGCATCGCATTGGAAACAGGTCAGCTTGGAAGGGGCGGTGATTTATGAGTTGCATGTGGGCGGTTTCACCCGCCATCCGTCGGCGGCAGTGGCGCATCCTGGCAGTTTCGACGCGCTTAAGGAGAAAATTCCCTATCTGCAGGCGCTCGGCGTGACCCATGTCGAGCTGTTGCCGGTGATGGCTTTCGACACGCAGGATGTGCCATCTGGCGCGGCAGATCGTGGGCTGCATAATTACTGGGGTTACAGCACGCACAGTTTCTGGGCGCCGCATCCGGGGTATTGCATCGAACCAGCGTGCGCCGCTCAGGAGTTCCGCGGCCTGGTTGATGCTTTCCACGAAGCCGGCATCGGTGTGCTGCTGGATGTGGTTTTCAACCACACGGCGGAGGGCGGGGAAGCTGGGCCGGTGATACATTTCCGTGGATTCGCCAACGATATTATTTACCACCTCGACGCCATCGACCAGCGCCGCTACCTCGATTTCACTGGCTGCGGCAATACCGTGAACTGTAACCATCCATTGGTGACGGCGTTTATCGTGCATTGTC
This sequence comes from uncultured Nitrosomonas sp., assembly GCA_964554625.1. GTDB lineage: Bacteria > Pseudomonadota > Gammaproteobacteria > Burkholderiales > Nitrosomonadaceae > Nitrosomonas. The sequence continues at coordinate 39,859 of CAZKPL010000002.1, forward strand.
TGGAATACTGGGTGGAAGTGCTCGGAGTGGACGGTTTCCGCTTCGATCTTGCCAGCGTTTTTGTGCGCGGTGACAATGGCGTGCCGCTCGCCAATCCGCCCTTACCCTGGGTTATCGAATCTTCGCACATCCTTGCCCGGGTGCCCATGATCGCCGAAGCCTGGGATGCAGCCGGATTGTATCAGGTTGGTGCATTTCCCGGAATGGCCTGGTCGGAATGGAACGGCCGCTACCGGGATGTGATGCGCCGCTTTGTGCGCGGCGACCCCGGGCTCATCGGTGAGGTGGCGACCCGTATCACCGGTAGCGCCGATCTCTACGCCGACGACAAGCGCAAGCCGGTTAGCAGTATTAATTTCATTACCTGCCACGACGGCTTTACGCTCTATGATCTGGTGAGCTACAACACCAAGCATAATGAAGCTAACGGCGAGAGCAATCGTGACGGCAGCAACGACAATCTGAGCTGGAATTGCGGCGTTGAGGGCGAGACCGGCGATGCTGCAGTGAATGCATTGCGTATACAGCAGGCGAAAAATCTTTTGACCATCCTGATGCTGTCGCGCGGCGTACCCATGCTGCTGGCCGGTGACGAAGTGCTGCGCACGCAGCGCGGCAACAATAATGCCTATTGCCAGGATAATGTGCTGAGCTGGTTCGACTGGCGGCTTACCGAGCGCAATGCCGGCATGCTGCGTTATACCCGTGAGCTGATCGCACTGCGCCGCCGCCATCCCAGCCTTACCAGCAACCGGTTCTTTACGGGCGCACCGCTACCCGGCCGGGACATACCCGATATCGCCTGGCATGGAGTGCGTCTCAACGAGCCGTCCTGGCACGATCCGCAGGCACGGCTGCTTGCTTATACGATCGCTGCTTTGCACGATGACGAAGAGGATCTGCACGTAATCCTGAATATGTCGGATCAATCCGTAGAAGCGCCTTTGCCGCTGGTGCGCGGACGCCACTGGCATCTGGCGCTCGACACCGCTCAATTCTCCCCCGCCGATATTTTTCCCTGCGAGCGCCAACGGCCGGTCATTTCAGGAGTCTGCCCGGTTGCGCCGCGCAGTGTGATCGTGCTCGAGGCGCGCGCATGAGCAACCGCATCGTTCTGGTTGTCAATGCGGGTTCATCGAGTCTGAAATTTTCGGTATTTCGCGTGGATGATGCGGAAACCTTGCAGCTGGCCGAGCGCGGGCAAATCGATGGAATCGGCGCTCTGCCGCGTCTGCGCATAAAAGATGCTGCGGGGAGCGTTGTGGTTGAGCGCGACTTTGCGGCTGCCGAGGTCGAGAGTGTAAAGGATGCTATCAAGCTTGCCGGCACCTGGCTGCACGAGCGCTTTCAACATGAACCGCTGCTTGCCGTAGGCCATCGCATCGTCCATGGCGGCGCCGAATTTTCCCATCCTCTGTTGATTGATAGCGAGGTGTTCGCAGCCCTGGAGCGCTTGATTCCGCTCGCGCCCCTGCACCAGCCGCACAACCTGGCGGCGATCCGCGCGGTGCGTGAGGCGCAGCCGCAGGTGCCGCAGGTTGCGTGTTTCGACACGGCGTTTCACCGAACTCATCCGCAGATTGCCGATCTCTATGCGCTGCCCTGGGAATACTATGAATCCGGCGTGCGGCGCTACGGCTTCCACGGATTGTCCTACGAATATATCGCGACGATGCTGCCGCAGGTCGCACCCGAGATTTCGGACGGAAGGGTGATCGTGGCGCATCTCGGCAGCGGGGCGAGCCTGTGCGCCCTGCAGGCGGGCAAGAGTGTCGATTCGACCATGGGTTTCTCGCCGCTCGATGGCGTGCCGATGGGAACGCGGCCAGGTGGGCTCGATCCGGGGGTATTGCTGCACCTCATCAATCAGCGCGGCCTGTCGGGAGTTGACCTGGAAAAGCTGCTGTACCGGAAATCGGGCCTGCTCGGTCTGTCCGGCATCAGCAATGATATGCGCGTGTTGCTGGAAAGCCGGGAGCCGCGTGCTCAGCTGGCGGTGGCGTATTTTGTGCACTACACCGTCAAACAGATCGGCGCGCTTGCGGCGGTGCTTGGCGGCGTGGACGGCCTGGTATTCACTGCCGGAATTGGCGAGCACTCGTCAGCGATCCGCGAGCGTATTCTGCAAGCCTGTGCCTGGCTGGGTGTGTCGCTCGATACCGCCGCCAATGCGCGCGGCGGCCCGCGCATTTCGGCGGAAGGCAGCGCCATCCCGGTCTGGATCATTCCAACTGACGAAGAGCTGATAATCGCGCGCCATACTTTGCTGCTGATAATCAGCGGAAAGGGGGGGCATGTTAACTGACTGGATACCATTATTGCGCGATCTGCGCCAGTACCGTAAGGAGTGGTTGATGCATGATGTGGTCGCCGGGCTGTCAGTGACAGCAGTGCAGGTGCCCACGGCGATCGCGTATGCCACCCTGGCGGGCTTTCCGCCTGAAGTGGGTCTCTATGCCAGTATCTTGCCAGTGCTGGTTTATGCTTTGTTCGGCTCGTCGCGGCAGCTGGTGCTCGGGCCGGATGCGGCTACCTGCGCGATGATCGCTGCGCTGCTGCTGCCGATGGCGGGGGACGATCTGAGCTATTACCTGAAGCTCTCGGCTGCCATGGCGCTCACGGCGGGTCTGCTGATGGTCTTCGGTGGGATGACCCGTATGGGCTTCATCGTCAATTTCTTCTCGCGCCCGATCCTGATTGGCTTCCTCAACGGCATTGCGCTGAGCATCATCGCCGGGCAGTTGGGCAAGCTGCTTGGTATTGCGGTAGTGAACCGGGATTTTGGGCCGTCGTTGCTGGAACTGGCCAAACGTCTCGCCGAGATGCATGGTTACAGTCTGGGCGTGGGGTTGGCCACACTGGCGCTGCTGGTTCTGGTTAGACGCTATCTTCCCCGGGCGCCGGCCGCGCTGATCGCGCTGCTGATTGCCAGCCTGGGCATATATCTGCTGGAACTGGATACGCAAGCGGTCAAGCTGGTCGGGGAGGTTCCGTCCGGACTGCCGTCATTCGCGCTGCCAGGTCTCGGTTATGAGGGCGTGCAGGGCATTTTTATGAGCGCAATCGGCTTGGTGATTGTCTGCTTTACCAGCGGCATGCTGACAGCGCGCAGCTTTGCGGCGCGTAATGGTTATGCCATCAATGCCGATCAGGAGATGCGCGCGATCGGTTATGCCAACATGGCATCGGGCCTGTGCGGTGGGTTCGCGGTGACTGGCGCTGATTCGCGTACGGCGGTTAATGATAGCAGTGGCGGCAAGACTCAACTGGTTTCCGTGATTGCCGCGCTGGCCACAGCCGGGGTTGCCTTGTTTCTGACCCAACCGCTAGGGCACTTGCCCATCCCGGCGCTGGCAGCGGTGCTGATCTTTTCCGCCTGGAGCCTGCTGGATCTGGCAGGCATACGCCGCTTACGCGCGATCGATCACTTCGAGTTCGGATTGTCCTTGTTGACGACGGTCGGGGTGCTCGTCATCGGCGTGCTGCCGGGTGTGGTGATCGCTATCATGCTGGCGTTGCTGAATGTGCTGATCAAGATTTACCGGCCTGCAGATACATTGCAGGGTATGGTTCCAGGCTTGGAAGGCTACAACGATCTCAGTTTGTCGGAGGACGCCCGACCCGTTCCAGGCATGATCATCTACCGCTTCGATGCGCCACTGCTGTTCTTCAATGCGGATTACTTCAAGGCGCGGATACTTTCTCTGGTGGATAGCGCCGAGCCCAGGCCGCGCTGGTTCGTACTCAACGCGGAATCGATCAGCCAGCTTGACAGTACCGGCGCACAGGCTGTCGACGATCTGATCACCGAATTGCGGAGTCGCGGTGTGCAGCTGGTGGTGGCGCGACCTAAGCTGTATATGCGCAAGTACGGACAGCCAATGGGGCTGGGTCAGAAGATCGGTGCGGACAATATTTTCTTTTCCGTCCATGCTGCCGTGGAGACCATCCTGCAGCGGGAGGCGCGCAATCCTATTACCAATGATGGCAGTTGATTACTAACAGGAGTATTTGATCATGAAGAAAGAACGCAGCAAGGGATCGTCGAAAAAGGAAACAGGTAGCGCTCAGGGCGTGGGCAATTCCAGGCTCAAACGTAGGGATTACGAGAAGGCATTACTTAGCCTGCAGGCGGAACTATGCGCCGTGCAGGATTGGGTCATCGCCACCGGTCAGCGCATCATGATTGTATTCGAGGGCCGCGATGCGGCCGGTAAGGGCGGCGTCATCAAGGCCATCGCTGAGCGTGTCAGTCCGCGCGTGTTCAGGGTCGTCGCCTTGCCGGCGCCTACCGATCGCGAGAAGACGCAGATGTACATCCAGCGCTATATGGCGCATTTTCCCGCAGCAGGCGAGATCGTCATCTTTGACCGCAGCTGGTACAACCGCGCTGGCGTGGAGCGTGTGATGGGTTTCTGTACCGAAACGCAGCACCGCCGTTTCCTGGAGCTGACGCCATTTGTGGAAAAGCAAATCGTGGAAAGCGGCATCCTCCTGCTCAAATACTGGCTGGAAGTCGGAGATGAGGAACAGGAGCGGCGTTTCCACGCACGTATCGACGATCCTGTGCGTCAATGGAAGCTGTCACCGATGGATCTGCCCTCGCGCGAACGCTGGTACGACTATTCGCGCGCGCGTGACCAGATGCTAACCGCCACCGATACGGATGCTGCGCCCTGGCATATCGTGCGTTCGGACGACAAGAAGCGCGCGCGCCTGAATTTGATTGCACATCTGCTGGAGCAGATTCCCTACGAACATATACCGCACAAGAAGGTCAAGCTGCCCAAGCGCATCACGAGCAACGCCTACGATGACCAGGCGACCATGGCCAACCGGCGCTGGATTCCGGAGATTTATTAAACCCTGCGTCTACGTATTCGCACGTATTTCTTTGATCAGCGTATTTTAATAAGCTATTAAGAAAGCAAAATGCAATAAAAGAGGGCATTTATTTTTCCTGGACACCATTTTGAATGCCGGTGCGCCATACGGCGACCCGCAAGACTGCAAGGGAGTTTTTCTATGTGCACACGAGTCCTCGCTGTTATCTTTGCCCTTGTTGCTTTCGCCGTGCTCACTGGCTGCTCAGAGGAAACGTCTGCGCCACAGCAACGCCCGTCGCCTGAGGTGTCGGTGCTGACCGTAACGCCACGGGATATTGCCTATACCCCCAGTTTCGTTGCGCAGACCGAAAGTTCCCGCCAGGTCGATATTGTCGCTCGCGTTTCGGGTTTCCTCGACCGCATTGCGTACCAGGAAGGTGATCTGGTGAAGGAAGGACAAGTGCTGTTTCAGCTCGATCCCAAGCCGTTCAAGGCTCAGCTGGAGGCTGCCCGCGGTGAACTGCAGGCGCAGCAGGCAAGGTTTCAAACAGCGCGCGCCAATCTCAAGCGCGTTAAGCCGCTCACCGCGCAGAACGCACTTTCCCAGGCTGATCTGGATCGGGCGCAGGGTGAATTCGACGCATCAAAAGCGGCCGTGTTTGCGGCCAGCGCGAAAGTGAAAGAAGCTGAGCTGAATCTCAGTTATACGACCATCCGTTCCCCGGTAACGGGTCTGGCGAGCCGCTCGCTCCAGCGCGAGGGGGCGTATGTGAACGCGATGACGGAGACTGCGAACCTTACCTACGTTGCCGCGATCGATCCGATCTGGGTCACATTCAGCGTTTCGCAGAACCTGATGGCGCGCTGGCGCGAGGAAAGCCATAAAGAGCTGATAGTCATGCCAAAGAGTCTGGATTATGAGGTAGAGTTGGTTCTCCCTGACGGCAAGCCGTTTGCAGAGAGAGGTAAGATCAACTTTGCCGATCCCTCGTTCAGCCAGGATACCGGCTCGTTCATGGTGCGCGCGGTACTGCCAAATCCAGAGAGAGAGCTCCGTCCCGGCATGTTCGTGACGGCATACCTGAAAGGCGCGCTGCGGCCCAGCGCGGTCGTGGTACCGCAGCTCTCGGTGCAGCAGGGCTCGAATGGTCACATTGTATACGTGATCAAACCGGACGGGACTGCAGAGGTGCGGCCAGTGGTGGTCGGTGACTACGAGGGCGATAAAGATATCGTGATCGTGACTGGACTCCAGGCCGGAGACCGGATCGTGGTGGACGGCGTGCTCAAGGTGGTTCCCGGTCAGCCGGTCAAGATCATGGAGCCGGCTGCGGACAAGGATGAAGCAGTGGTGAATCCCGTCGCGGCTGAGCAGAAGTAGGGGCGGCGCCATGTTCACTCACTTTTTTATCGATCGTCCGATTCTCTCCGCTGTCATCTCGATCTTGATCGTACTTGCGGGCGCGGTGTCGATGTCTGTCTCGCCAATCGAGCAGTATCCCGATATGGCGCCACCGCAGGTTACGATCGATGCGCGCTATCCCGGCGCCACCGCTGAGGTGATCGCAAACAATGTGGCGGCGCCCATCGAGGCGCAACTGAACGGTCTGGATAATCTGCTCTATTTCTATTCAACCAGTTCGTCGAGCGGCAACGTCCAGATCGTTGTCGTGTTCAATCAGGGCAGCAATTCGGATATCAATCAGGTCAACGTGCAAAACCGGCTGAGCCAGGCAATGCCCCAGTTGCCGCAGGTGGTGGTCGAGCAGGGGATCACGGTAGACAAGAAGTCGCCTAGCATCATGATGGTGGTATCGGTTTACTCGCCGGATGAGCGCTACGATGCCGCCTATATTGCGAATTACACCAATCTCTATGTGCTCGACGAATTGAAGCGCGTGCCTGGAGCGAATCGTGCAAAGACATTTGGTTTACCCGATATCGCGATGCGTGTGTGGTTACGTCCTGACCGTATGGCTCAGCTCGGCATTACGGTGAGCGAGGTGAGTAATGCGATCCAGAGCCAGAACCAGACCTTCGGCATCGGCCAGCTCGGCGCGCCACCAGTGCTCCCTTCCGTGGAGCAGCAGTTCGTGGTGACGGCGCAGGGCTTGCTTACCAAACCGGAGGAGTTCGAGAATATCATCGTACGCACCGCGAAGGAGGGCGCCGCGATCGTCCGCATCAAGGACATCGGGCGGGTCGAACTCTCCCAGCGGGATTATTCCATGCCGAGCCGTATGAACGGCAAGACCGCGACGACTATCGGCGTCTATCAGCAGCCAGGTGCAAACGCAGTGGAAACTGCCAAGGGCGTGCGCAAGAAAATGGAGGAACTGAAGGCAAAGTTTCCCACCGGCCTGGATTACAAGATTGTGCTCGATACTAGCCAGTTTACCCTCTACTCGATCGATAAGGTGGTGCATACCTTCTTCGAAGCGGTAGTGCTGGTGGTGCTGGTCGTGTTCGTTTTCCTGCAGTCACTGCGGGCGACCGTCATTCCGATCCTGGCAGTGCCGGTGTCGATAGTGGGCACTTTCGTTGGCATGTACCTGTTCGGCTTTTCCATCAATATGCTGACCATGTTCGGTATGATCCTGGCCATCGGCTTGGTGGTGGACGATGCTATCGTGGTAGTTGAGAATGTGGAGGCGAATATCACCAAGAAAGGGCTTGGTCCGCTGGCCGCCGCCAAAGAGGCAATGACAGAGATTGCGGGCGCGCTGATTTCGATCGTGCTGGTGCTGCTGGCAGTGTTTTTGCCGGTTGCATTTCTTGGCGGGGTGACCGGAATGCTGTACAAACAGTTTGCGATCACCATCGCCATTTCGATGGTGATCTCGGGTGTCATGGCGCTGACCTTGTCGCCAGCGCTGGCTGCAATCATCATCAAGGCGCACCATGGCAAGAAGAACCGTTTCTTTCTGATGTTCGAAAACGCGTTCGGCGCGCTGCAGCGCGGCTTTCTGGGCAGGGCTGTCCGTGTTATCCAACTGTGGCCGGTTTCGCTCATTGTCTTCGGCGGGGTGGTGGCCGGCATACTGCTGATGTTCCGTATCCTGCCCGCAAGCTTTGTTCCGGACGAGGACCAGGGTTATTTCTTCGTACTTGCCCAGACTTCCGACACGGCCAGTCTCAACGTCACGAGCCGTTTCAGCAAGGAATTGGAACAGATCGTGCTCAAGGATCCCGCCGTACAGGATGTCGGTACCGTCAACGGTTACAGCTTTGTCGATGGTCAGCAGAACAACAGCGCTGCGCTCATGTTCGGTCTGCTGAAACCTTTTGAGGAACGTAAGGATGCAAGCTTGCTGTCATTCGATACGCTGAAGCGGCTCAATGCGCAGTTCGCAGCGCGCAAGGATGGCAGAGCCTTCGCGGTCAATCCGCCCTCGATCCCCGGCTTAGGCACGACGGGTGGTTTCGAGTTCTACATCCAGAACCGCGGTTCGGGTGATCCGCGCGCTACTGATGCTGCGCTCAAGGCGTTCCTTGCCAAGGCGCGCGAGCGCAAGGAATTGCAGGCAGTGAACACGACATTCAGTGCGAACAGCCAACAGCTGTTCGTCGATCTCGACCGTAACAAGGCTGAAGTGCTAGGCGTGCATGTGGCTGATGTCTTCAACACGATGCAGGCCTACTTCGGTTCCCAGGTGGCCGGTCAGTTCTCGCAGTTCAGCCGCGTATGGTTCGTCATTATCCAGGCAGATGCGACCTACCGTGTGAAACCGGAGGATTTCAGCAAGGTCTATGTTCGCTCGTCAAATGGCGCTAATGTGTCGCTGTCATCGTTGATCACAACTCGCTATATCGCCTCGCCGAAGCTGATGACGCGCTTTAATGGCTTTCCGGCGGTGAAGATTACTGGCAGCCAGGCTCCCGGTTACAGCTCGGGTGATGCGATCCGGGTGATAGAGGAAGTGGCGCGCGATACCCTGCCTGGCGACTTTGCCTACGCCTGGGCAGGACAGGCGCTGCAGGAAAAGGGTGCCGGCGGGACCTCTTCATCGGCTTTTATTTTCGGCCTGATCGTGGTGTTTCTGCTGCTCGCTGCGCAGTTCGAGAAGTGGACGCTTCCCATTGCGGTGGTGCTCACCGTTCCCTTCGCCGTCCTGGGCGCGCTGCTGCTGACCTGGCTGCTCGGGCTCGAGAATGATGTTTATTTTCAGGTCGGCCTGGTGACCCTGGTCGGGCTGTCTGCAAAAAACGCGATTCTGATTTGCGAGTTTGCCATTGAGCGCGTCCGTCATGGCATGCCGCCGCGGGAGGCGGCTATCGAGGCTGCGGGTCTGCGGCTGCGTGCAATCGTGATGACCTCGTTCGCGTTCATCCTGGGCTGTGTGCCGCTCGCGATCGCGACTGGGCCCGGCGCGAACAGTCTGCGCGCGATCGGTACCGGCGTAATTGGCGGCATGCTCGCGTCCACGCTGATCGCAATCTTTTTCGTCCCGCTGTTTTTCTGGTTGTTGGAATCAATGAGCGCGAAGTTCGCTGGCAAGAAAGTGTCTGAGGGTGGCCAGGATGAGGTTGCGCCTGCACCCGCATCCACAGGAGTGTCGTCTGCAAAAGTGGAGGGTGACTGACATGCGCCGTATCGTCGTTCTTCCCATGCTCGCAGCTGGTTTACTCACCGCATGTGCGGTGGGCCCCGATTATCTGCGCCCCCAGATCGAGACACCCGAGAAATGGCGGGTTGACTATCCGCAGGTGGCAGCAGTCGCGAACGTCGGCTGGTGGTCCGAGTTCGCCGATCCGGCGCTCAATGCGCTCATCGAAACGGCGCTGCATGAAAACCGCGATATCCAGGCTGCCGCCGCCCGGGTAGATCAGTTCATCGGCGCGCTGCAAACCACCCGCGCGCAGTTCTACCCGCAGATCGGCTACAACGCGGACGCAAGCCGTAACCGCGCCACGGAACGTGGGCTGACCCCTCTCCCGCCGGGTACTGATCCTTATTACGCGCTCTATCGCGGAGCGCTCAACGCGTCATGGCAGATCGACCTGTTCGGGCGCATCCGGCGCCAGAGCGAGGCAGCTCAGGCGCAAGTATTTGCCAGCGAGCAGGGGCGCAGGGGGGTCATCCTTTCGGTCGTGACAAGTGTTGCGGCGAGCTATATTGGGCTGCGCATGCTTGACCGTCAGCTTGAAATCTCACGCGCCAGCGCGGCCAACTACGCAGATACGCTGCGAATCTTCGAACTGCGCTACCAGGGCGGCGTGGTGTCGCAGGTGGAGCTTGCCCAGGCAGAATCACAATATCAGTTAGCCCTTGCCGCAATTCCAGTCTTCGAGCAACAGATCGTTGCGCAGGAGAATCTCATCTCTATTCTGCTTGGGCGCAATCCCGGTCCGATTCCGCGTGGCAAGACCATCGACGAACTCATCGCTCCGGCGGTTCCCCCGGATTTGCCTGCGACACTGCTGGAGCGCCGGCCCGATATCGTGCAGGCTGAGCAGAACCTCGTGGCCGCCAACGCCAACGTTGGCGTGGCAAAGTCATTTTATTACCCGACCATCACGCTCACCGGCCTGCTTGGCTCGGTGAGCACCGCGTTCGGCAACTTCCTGACGGGGCCGGCCAGCACATGGTCGGTGGCTGCCGGACTTGCGGGGCCGATCTTCACTTTCGGCGCGATCGAGGGACAGGTGAAAACTGCGGAAGCAGTCCAGCAGGAAGCGCTAGCTTTTTACCAGGCCATCATTCTCAACGCTTTCCGCGAAACGAACGACGCGCTCATTGGCGCAGTGAAGCGGCGCGAAGAAGCCGAGGCTCAGGCAAAGCGCGCCATGGCGCTTAAGGAGTACGCGCGTCTTTCCCGGCTCAAGTTCGATAACGGCTATGCGGACTATATCGAAGTGCTCTATGCGGAGAACGAGCTCTTTAACGCAGAGCTTACCGCGGTACGTTCGAAGGCGGCGCGTTATACTGAACTGGTGAACGTCTATAAGGCGACGGGCGGCGGCTGGGTTGACGAAGCCGGAAAGCTTGCGCCGAAGCCACGGTTCATGACGGTGAAGCCGGTGAGCGAGGACAGTCCACGGGACGATAAATGATGGTTTTAATTATGCTAATCTACTGATCATCAAAGGATACGAATTATGGCGATTTCCCCTGCTGCAGGCAAACCGGCTCCCAAAGAGATACTCATTGATCTGACGAACCTTGAACGGCAGTATTACGCGCGCTGTCCCGACCTGACAGATACTGCCCAGTTAGTGAGTTTCGGCACCAGCGGGCATCGCGGCTCGCCGCTGCATGGATCATTCACCGAGGCGCACATTCTGGCGATCACCCAGGCCATTTGTGATTACCGGCAAGGCCGGGGGATCGACGGGCCGCTCTACATGGGCAAAGACACCCACGCTTTGTCTGGGCCAGCGCAGCGGACTGCGCTCGAGGTGCTGGCAGCCAACGGCGTCACGACGATCATCCAGAAGAATGACGGCGTCACGCCGACACCGGCCATCTCGCGGGCGATTCTCGTTTACAATCGGGATCGTAACGAACACCTCGCTGACGGTATCGTCATCACGCCCTCGCACAACCCGCCGGAAGATGGCGGTTTCAAGTATAACCCGCCCCACGGCGGGCCCGCTGATATCGATGTCACAAAGTGGGTCGAGCAGCGGGCCAACGCGCTATTGCGTCAAGAGAACCTCGGCGTCAAGCGGATGCCCTTCGCATCCGCCCTCCAGGCAGGCACGACGCATCAGGATGACTTTGTGATGCCTTATGTCGAGGATCTGTGCAACGTGGTCGATATGGACGCTATCCGTGCCGCCGGTCTGAAGTTGGCCGCCGACCCGCTCGGCGGCGCGGCAGCACCTTACTGGGAGCCCATCAACGCCGTCTATCACTTGGATATTGTTGTCGTTAACCCGGAGATCGATCCTACTTTCTCATTCATGACAGTCGATCATGACGGTAAAATCCGTATGGATCCTTCCAGTCCCTACGCCATGGCCCGACTCCTGGATCTCAAGGATCAATACCGTGTCGCTTTTGCAAACGATGCAGACGCCGATCGGCATGGCGTGGTCGTGCCGTCCATAGGGTTGATGAATGCCAACCACTACCTGGCAGTCGCTATCCGTTATTTGCTGACTCACCGGAAATGGCCTGCTCACGTGGCTGTCGGCAAGACGCTGGTCAGCAGCAGCATGATCGACCGCGTGGTCAACAAGCTGGGCCATCCGTTGCATGAGATGCCGGTGGGTTTCAAGTGGTTCGTACCGGGATTGCTTGACGGCTCGCTTTGTTTCGGTGGTGAAGAAAGCGCGGGAGCCAGCTTCCTGCGGCATGACGGCACCGTGTGGACCACGGACAAGGACGGCTTGATCATGGATTTGCTGGCGGCTGAGATCACTGCCAACACAGGAAAGGATCCAGGCGAGCATTACCGGGAACTGGAAGCCGAGTTCGGCAAGCTGTATTACACGCGGATCGATGCACCAGCAACCCCTGCGCAGAAGGCGAAACTGGCAAAATTATCAGCGGAAGCGGTTGCAGCGCCCAAACTTGCAGGCGAGCCCATCCGGATGAAGCTGACCAGCGCCCTCGGTAATAACGCGCCGATTGGCGGTCTCAAGGTGGTGGCTGACAACGGCTGGTTTGCAGCTCGTCCCTCCGGCACCGAGAATATTTACAAAATCTATGCGGAGAGTTCTAAGGATCAGGCCCATCTGGAGGCGATCGTGGGTGAGGCGCAGGAAATCGTGAGCGCTGCAGTGAGCGGCACACTGTAATGCTTCAAGGCGCGCCGCTATGCAGAAGGTAAATTAGAGGAGACTTTCATCATGACAGCTGCAGTAGAACAAACCCCACCCCTCACCGAGCGTAATGCATGGAAAGCTCTGGCAGCGCATTACGAGCATGTCCGCCATCTCCATCTCCGGACGCTCTTTGCCGATGATCCCCGGCGTGGCGAGCACATGACGGCCGAAGCGGCGGGCCTCTACCTTGATTATTCGAAAAACCTCGTTACCGACGAAACGCTCAAGCTTTTAATGCAGCTCGCCGAAGAATGCAGGCTCCGCCAGCGGATCGACGCCATGTTCTGCGGCGAGAAAATCAATATTACGGAGAACCGCGCTGTGCTGCACGTGGCGCTGCGCGCACCGAAAGGGGCTTCCATCATTGTGGATGGCGAAAACGTTGTTCCCCAGGTGCATGCGGTACTCGACAAGATGGCTGATTTTTCTGACCGCATCCGGAGCGGCGCGTGGCAGGGGTATACCGGCAAACGCATTCGCAACGTCGTCAACATCGGCATTGGCGGTTCCGATCTCGGTCCGGTGATGGCCTATGAGGCGCTGAAACATTACAGCGAGCGGGCCATGATATTCCGCTTCGTATCGAATGTCGATGGCAGCGATTTCGCGGAGGCAGTCCACGATCTGGATCCGGCAGAGACTCTTTTTATTGTTTCCTCCAAGACTTTTACCACGCTTGAAACGATGACGAATGCCCACACAGCCCGGGATTGGTCGCTCGCTGCATTCGGGGGAGACCGCAAGGCGATCGCCAAGCACTTCGTCGCGGTATCGACGAATGCGGCGGAAGCGGCGAAGTTCGGCATTGATCCTGCCCAGGTGTTCGGATTCTGGGACTGGGTGGGCGGGCGTTATTCCATGACTTCAGCCATTGGACTCTCGACCATGCTGGCGATCGGACCAGCCCATTTCCGTGCGATGCTCAATGGTTTCCACCAGATGGACGAACACTTCTGGACGGCTTCATTTGAGAACAATCTGCCGGTGCTGATGGGCTTGCTCACATTGTGGTACACCGATTTCTTCGGCACCCAAGCGGTTGCCGTGCTGCCCTATGAGCAGTACCTGAAACGATTCCCTGCCTATTTGCAGCAACTGACGATGGAGAGCAACGGCAAACAAGTTACGCTCGATGGTTCCAGGGTCAGCTATAACACGAGTCCAATCTATTGGGGTGAACCGGGAACCAACGGCCAGCATTCCTTTTACCAGTTGATTCATCAAGGAACCCGGCTGATTCCTTGCGACTTTATCGCTTTCATCGAAACGCTCAGCCCGCTCGGGCGGCACCACGATATCCTGATGTCGAACGTCTTTGCCCAATCTGAAGCCTTGGCCTTTGGCAAAACCAGCGAACAAGTGAAGGCTGAAGGCACACCAGATTGGCTGGTACCGCATCGCATCTTTGAGGGTAACCGCCCGTCCAACACCCTCCTCGCCGAGCAGCTTACGCCCGAGACGCTCGGTAAGCTGGTCGCCCTCTATGAACACTCGGTCTTTACTCAGGGCGCGATTTGGGGAATCAATCCCTTCGACCAATGGGGAGTGGAATTGGGCAAGGTGCTGGCTCAGCGCATCGTCCCGGAGCTGGAAAGCCAGGCAGAGCCCGTGCTTGAACATGATAGTTCCACCAATCAGCTGATCCGCCGCTATCGACGTTTCAAGGAGAGTTTCTGAAGTTCCGTGGCGAGCGATCTGGATTGGCTGGTGGAGTCCACATCGGCTGTGTCTATTGAGTGTTGGCGGCTTTGCTGCCGGGAGTCAAGAAAGATTCTCTGATCGTTTGTTAATAAGGCTTGTTTCTACGTGTTTGTACGTATTCTTTTAATCGGCCTATTCCAATAATCTATTGAAGCATTGGGAGTTAATAACAAAGACTGCTTATTTTTCCTATAAACGATCCTTAACCTTATAGTGAGGCAGCATATGTTGCGTTTTCTGAGTTCACTGTTCACCACTGCGGTGGAGCGGACGGAAGGGCTGGATGAAACTTTGATCGAGACAGCCATCGAGCGAGCAGTGGACGGCACGGACCGGCGTATCCGTGCCATCGGGCAGTACCGGAAACGGCTTCATCAGCCTGCTGTACTTGCCGTCACACATGTGATTTCTCTTGTCGACGCCTTACCTGCACCGATAGAAATAAGTTCGCGGGCATTTGGCGTGAATCCATTTTTACGCACATTTTTTGTTTCAACCGACCACTTGCGCGAAGTTTTGGGGGGATTCAAAACTGTGCGCGATTATCTGGCGAATTTGACCGGGCCGGTTCCCGAGCAGATTTTCGGTCTGCTGAGTATGGACATGGAGGAGCGCAAGGTGTTCGGGGTAGCGCTCGTTGGCGACACGCTGCGCCACGATGTCATGCAAGTCACCGTGAATTTTTTCAATTACCGCTACCTTGGACCCGCCAACAATGAGCTGGATACGCGCCGCGAACTGAAGAAACGCGCCTTCGATTTTTTGATAGGAAAGGCTCTGGAGCGCATTGCGGGCGAGCAGGGCAAGCGCAGGGAGCTGGATCGCCAACGGCGCCTCCTGAAACAAAAGCTCGCTGCCATGAAGGCAGGAAGTTGGGGGCTCGATGCAATGCTGATCGATCGCGAGCGGCAGCATTCTGACTTTGCCGCTCTGGAAGCCGAGATCGAAACAATAGAGGGGGAACTTGGACAATCTCATACCGATCATCTTGATCTGGAAGAGAGTCTTGCCTGTGTTGTTGATACCTTGAGCCATCCTGCAGACTGGCTGGCCTCTCGTGAGATTCGTCTGCGCCTTGATTCCATGGGAATCAAGGTTGAGGATTCATCAGCAGCATCAAAAGAAATCGTGTTGACTGAGATTTTCTCAGGTACGGGCGAGCGAAGAATCATACTGTTGGGGCATATTGCACGAGCTGATATACCAGAACCGCGGGATCTCTGGCGGGAAGCGCAACGCTACCTGTAAGCACGGTGTTGTTGGCGGAAGTAAAGCATGGCATGACTTTTATGACGACGACTGTTGCAGCGAGGCTGCCAGCGTGATCTTTTTAATCCATTATGAGGAGGAAAACATGATCGGCAACGAGAAAGATCTTGGGGTGGGGATAGTGCTTCTGGAGCGACTTACGACGCAGACGCTGCCAAGAGCCTTTGAAATCAAGAAGAAAGTTGACCGTGGCGAGCTATTGATCGAGTGGGATCTCGACTTTCTCCAGAAGCTGCTTGAGCGGGCCGAAGAGATTAAACCTCTCGTTGACCGGCACCCGGAATACCAGGGAGTGTATGCACAGGCAGTGCATCTTTATAAAGAGATTACTGAGCAGGCGCTTCTTAACGAGAAGGAATCAACGCCGCCTGGGTAGGGGATTCAATCGGCTTGGGACCGGGGCGTGACAACGGCGTGTCCGTTAAGTTGCCAGCAACCTTTGATGAACATGTCAGGAGTTAAGTCAATGAAAACAAATATAGGGTCTTCTCTGTTTGTAATTATGATTCTTGCGTTGCAGGGGAGTTTTGCCCAATCTGCAGGCAATGGTCCTGCAACGCCTTTGCCGGAGGAAGATCGCCGCGCGATTGAGAAGTATTTGGGAAAGGGAGTGGTCGGGGAGGCTATTCCTGCGCCAGCATTTGCCGATACTACCCGGTATCTCGCCATGAATGCTGGCGCTAGAAACTATCGCCTCGTGAGCGGGCCGGATAAAGGCAAAGTCGAACATCATCAAGCTACTCGGCTGAAACAAGACGCCGATGGCATGACCTGGCGATATGACACGGGAGCCAGATTCATTTTTTCCATCACCGCGAAGGCTAATGGTGATTACATTGTGACCGGCACTACCGATAACGAGGAAGGCGTCATGACCCGGTATTCTCCTGGCGAGCCCCTGATGCTGCAAGGATTGGCGCCGGGTGAGGAACGTAACATGACGGTCGGTATGAAAGTTTTCGATTTGAGCAGTCCGGATGAACAAACTCACACAGGATCACTGAACATCAATTACCGTTATATGGGCGCCTATAAAGTCACGGTGCCGGCAGGCAGCTTCGATGCGGTTCTGGTCAAATGGACTTTCAAGGGAAAAATAGGCCCTGCCTCGCTCAATGATACCCAGTATCGGTTTTTTGTAGCTGATATCGGCATGGTTGCGGTTATCGAGCAAATGGATGTTTCAGCCATGCTTATCTATAACAAACAGCGAAAAATTGCGAGAGTGCTGGCCGATAAGCCGAAATCCTGATTTGGAGAATAAATGATGTCAGGCAAGTGGAAAAATGAATAACATTGACATAACTACTGAGATTATTCACATTTCCGGTTTTTCTACGCTGGGGCTATTCGTTGGCTCGTTGCTTGCCTTTGGGATTGGCCGATACATAGGAATTCGTTGGTTGCCGGAATCGGAAAGCGAGCATACTTCCTCAGAATTGCTAGATGGTGCGGTCTTTGGGCTGTTGGGGTTGCTCATCGCCTTCACCTTCTCCGGAGCTGTTTCACGATTTGATGATCGGAAAGATTGGGTGATCCAGGAGGCGAATGCTATCGGAACGGCCTATCTCCGGCTGGATTTGTTGACGCTCGAGATGCAGCCGGCACTGCGTACTTTATTCCGGCAATACCTGGATACACGCCTGGAGGTTTATCAGAAACTACCTGATCTGAAGGCTTCGGAAGCTGCCTTGGCTCACGCGAATGCGTTGCAAGGTGAAATTTGGTCAGCAGCAGTAAAAGCCTGTCAGGCGACGGGGTCAGTACCCGCTACTACCTTGCTGCTGGCGGCATTAAATGAAATGTTCGATATTGCTACGCAACGCACTATTGTTGCGCTGGAGATGCATCCACCGGCTATAGTCTTCATGATGTTATTCAGCCTGGTATTGATAAGTTCGGCATTGGCCGGCTATACGACGGCGGGCACCCGGGGGTATCGTTTAACTCATGCAGTGATATTCGCCATCATCACCGCGGGCACGGTCTATGTGATCCTCGATATCGAATACCCTCGTTTAGGCCTGATTCGGGTCGATTCCGTGGATCGGGTGCTGATAGATCTCAGAAAAAGTATGGAATCGCATTGAAAGTCAAAAACTGGCAAAAGGGACAAGGGAGCGTGGAGGATTGGGGGAGACGGCGCTGTCCATACCTGCGGGGTATGGGTGACTACTTCTGGTGATTGGGCAGAACCGCCTGAAAGGCAGCAATACATCAGATTTTTGACATACTGCATCGTCTGGGTTCAAGAAATTTTTTGATTGTTGGTTAATAAGAGCCGCTTCTACGTGTTTGCACGTATTTTTTTAGTGAACATATTTCGATAATCTAATCAAAAAGCATCAAAGTTTAGGTTAATAAAAAGACGTTTATTTTTTCTCTATATACCAAAGGCCTTGGCCGCTGTGGTTAGTGTTCAGGCTAACCTGGCAGTCTCAGGGAGGGGCAGAGAGGGGTACTTAGCATGCGAGGGTAGCCTGTTGCTTCGTACCCCTTTCATCTTCAATGATGGAGGACATAAATATGATTAAACAGACACGCATTGTAGCTAGCCAGCAGAGCGACTCCGAGATGACGTGGCGAGAGACCGCAAGCGTTGAGCAGCGTGAGGCGATGATTCATGCAGCCGCTTACTACCACTATGTGAAGCGTGACTACACCCCCGGCCATGATCTCAATGACTGGCTTGCGGCTAAAGCCGAGCTTGGGCATTGGATGCCCAGGTCCGAGGAATTCCCGCTTGCGTTATTCCTTCGTGCCGCCATTGAGATATTTCCACGCTCTTCGCTGTTCGGTGACACAGCCAGATCAAAAGAAGAATCTGTATCAAAACCAACTTAACAAAAGGAGAAGCAATATGAAAACCAACTTAATAATTTGCTCAATTTTGATTATTGCTTCGATGCTAGTTAGCTGCGCTACTGGCAGCGGGCAAGGAGATCCGAAGGCTGCTGCAGAGATTGACCGTGAGGTCGATATCGCTTTAACACAGCTTTATCAGAATCAGCCCGAGGCGAGGGACCTGGCGGCGCGCGCAAAAGGGGTTCTGGTGTTTCCGCATATTCTCAAGGCAGGATTTATCGCGGGGGCGCAATACGGAAAAGGCGCGATGCGTAAAGGAGGCAGAACAACGGGTTACTATAACATCGTTGCGGGCTCATATGGTTTGCAAGCTGGTGTCCAATCATTCAGCTATGCGATGTTCTTCATGAACGACAAAGTGCTGGCCGATCTCGATAGCAGCAAGGGATTTGAAGTCGGCATAGGCCCGAGTGTCGTGATTGTGGATGCGGGCATGGCCAAGACGTTAACCACTACCACGCTTAAGGATGATGTCTATGCCTACATTTTTGGGCAACAGGGTTTAATGGCTGGCTTGGGTCTGCAGGGATCGAAAATCAGCCGGATTACGCCCTGACCGGATCAATACCATCAGTTAAAGGAGACAGCCGATGAAGACCCCAAGACAAATCAGCATACGTACTTTACTGTACGTATCGGTCCTGATGACCACCATAGGCTGTGCTCAGCAGCAGGCGCTGACACGGGCTGAGCCTGCGGCAGTTCCTTCACAGGCAAGTACGCAAGCAGTGGCGGAGCTGACAGCTAAAGATATTCTCATGGGCATGGCTGAGTTTCTGGCCAAGACACCCCGCTTCAGCGTTAATCTTGAATCGAGTTATGAAGTGCTGCAGGAGTCCGGACAGAAGATTGAGTTTGGCGAGAGCCGTAAGGTTATCGTAAACCGTCCTGACGGACTGCGCGTCGAAGTGGAGCACAGTGATGGCGAGCAGCATCTGGTTCAGTATGATGGCAAGGAAATCACCGTATTCAATCCATCAAAGAATGTTTATGCACAGACACCGAAGCCAGGAGGAATCGATGAGGCGGTCAAGTATTTCCTCAGGGACCTCGGCATGAGATTGCCGCTTGCTATGCTCCTGACGAGCGGATTCCCGGCAGAACTCGAGCGCCGCACTCAGGAGGTTGATTATGTGGAGCATACCGTGATTGATGGGGTGCTCACCCATCATTTGGCAGGACGCACAGAAACGGTTGATTATCAAGTCTGGATAGCGGATGACGTTCAGCCATTGCCGGTTCGGATCGTATTGACCTACAAAAATTCAGAAGGTCAGCCGGATTACCGCGCGAAGTTTTCCGGCTGGAATCTGCAACCCGGGATCAAGGATGCCCTGTTTGCTTTTACTCCGCCTGATGGCGCACAGAGGATTTCCTTTGTTGCAGAAATGCCCAGAATTGCGGCTGAAAGATTGACCCATCCAGCGAAAACCGGAGAACGGAAATGAAGACCAGACCTTATTTGATGATGACTGCTGTCACCGTCGCATGCATTTTTTTGATAGGCACCGTGGCTGAGGCCGAGGCCCGTACGCGTGGCGGCGGGGGGGGTGGCAGGGCATCCGCTGGTGGAGCGAAGGCGGGTGGAGGATTTTCCCGCAGTGGCGCCGCCGCAAGCGGCAGCTTCTCGTCCGGTTCTAGGCAAGCCGGTGCAAGGAGTGCCGGAATTCCAGCGACCTCCGCATCGCAAACGGCCAGCCGATCGCAGGCTGCGCAGACCGCATCGCGAACAACCAGTCGATCTCAGACCGCGCAGACAGCCAGTCGTTCGCAGACTGCCCAGACGGCCAGCCGTTCGCGGACTGCGCAGACCGCATCCACGAATCGGGCGGAGACCCGGCAAGGCCAGCAGCAGGCCTCCAGCGAGAATGTTGCATCACGCCAGGAGGGCCGTACCGAACGGGCGCAGGCACGGCAGGAGGGGGGTGCCGAACGGACCCAGTCCCGGCAGGAAGGCAGTACGGAACGCGCTCAAGCCCGGGCGGATACTCGCCAGACCTATGCCGAGCATTACGACGATCACGGTCACTACTACGGTGATGGCGATGACTGGGATGACGGCGAAGTCGCAGCTTTAGCGATTGGTGCTGCAGTAGTGGGGGGGGTAGTCGGGTATGCAGCGGGTCAGTCATCAGCCGAGCAAACTGCAGCGCCAACCTCCACCGTCGTTTATACCGCTCCCCCTTCCGGTTCCGCAGGCCTGCCCTGCACCCCCAACACGACCGTTGTCAACGGAGTAACCTACTATCAATGTGGCACTGCCTGGTATACTCAGGCTTACGGGAGCAGTGGCGTCATGTATATGCCTGTCCCCTCACCCTATTAGGCAAGGAGTGGAGGATGCCTGCTTCAACTAGGCATATTGAAAGATCAAATCTTTTGGGCCGGAGGTCATACTCCGGTCTTTTTGTAATCAACTAAAAGAAGTTTGCCATCGATACGTTATCCTGAAGCTTTCTGGTAGCAGCGCTACCGCATCTTATTTATTGACTACGGAATCGAATGGGCAGGCTTTATCGGCACGGAGGTTTAGGGTTAGCTCGGTTTGCTGTAGCGTTGCTTGCCCTGGTTGCTTTGGCTGCCAAAGGCCAGGAAATCGAGCCGCGCGCCTATACCAATGCTCCTGTAGGACTCAATTTTCTGATTGCGGGTTACAACTATATGACAGGCGGCGTGGCTACCGACCCTGCTCTGCCGATTGAGAACACCGACGTTGAGCTTCATGCCACATTTTTTGCTTATGCGCGTTCGCTGGATTTCTTTGGTAAGTCCGCCAAATTTGATATCGTGCAGCCCTATGCCTGGGTCTCGGGGAGTGCCACGGCTAAAGGTCGATTTGGCGAACGTGAGGTATCCGGGCCTGCCGATACAAGGTTTCGCTTTTCCATCAATCTTTATGGCGCCCCCGCGCTTTCCATGAAAGATTTTGCAAACTACAGGCAGGATACGATAGTCGGCGCGAGTGTAGAGGTGACCGCACCCAGCGGCCAGTATGACGGAGACCATCTGCTCAATATCGGTACCAATCGCTGGTCGATCAAGCCGGAGATCGGGGTTTCCAAGAGCCTGGGGCGTTTGACATTAGAGTTAGCCGGAGGCATCCGGTTTTACACAGAAAACGATGATTTCTTCGGTGGCAGAGCTCGCGAACAGGATCCGCTCTATTCTCTGCAGGGGCACCTCACTTACAGTTTCGGGGACGGTATCTGGGCAGCAGTGGATGGCACCTTTTATACTGGCGGACGAACCACCCTCGATGATGTGAAAAATAACGACAAGCTGGAAAACTCACGCGTAGGCGCCACGCTCTCATTACCCGTGAACCGCCATAACTCTGTCAAACTTTACTTCAATACCGGTATCTCGGTTCGTACGGGTAGCAATTTCAACACGATCGGAATCAACTGGCAATACCGCTTCGGTGGAGCACATTAATTCATGCTGCCAGTTCAGCAGACAGCAAAGATTAGAACCCATTGCTGGATCGAATGCAGGAAATCATCAACCGGCAGAATTAGCCGCGGCAGCTATGAGGCGTTCCCTGAATCACAAAATTTTTTGATGGCTTGTCTATAAAGATTATCCCTACGTGTTCGTACGTATATTTTTAATCAGCATATTCTAATAAGCTGTTAAAACACGAGAATTTGATGAAAAGAGCATATATTATGCAAGTTAATCAGCAGATGGCTGAATTTCCCCGTTTTCCTGATTTCTTTGTAGTAGGTGCACCGCGCTGCGGCACCACTTCATTCTGCCGTTACCTTGCGCGCAACCCGCAGATAGGCTTCTCGCAGCCGAAAGAAACACACTACTTCGCCCGGCTCGATAATGAGCCTTCCGAGATCGAACTGCGGCGGGACTACCTTGATCGCTATTTCGGTCATTGCGCTGCCGATTGCCGCGTCATGGGCGAGGGCTCCGTATCGTACCTCTATCTGCCTGAGGCGATTGAACGGATCCAGCGCTTGAATCCTGATGCCCGGTTCATCGTCCTGGTTCGCGATCCGCTTGCGATGCTCCCCTCCTATCACCAGCGGCTGCGGTACCTCCTGCAAGAGGACGAACCGGACTTTGGGAAAGCGTGGGCACTCCAGCAAGGGCGTGCACAAGGAAAGAATATCCCGAAGCAATGTCTCGATGCCCGGCTGCTACTGTATAGCGAGATTGCAAAGTTTGGTGCGCAAGTACAGCGGCTCTACTCCATCGCAGGACGTGAACGCACGCACGTCATCGTTTTCGATGATCTCGTAGCCGACCCGCTCAACGTCTACCGGCGTGCCCTCGAGTTCCTTCAAGTCGACTATGACGGTCAGACGCGTTTCGAGCGGAAATACCCGAGCCGCATGTACCGATATCGCTGGCTGCAGCAGTTGCTTTACCTGCCAGTGATGCGCCGTGGAAAAATAATCGATACAGTGCAGCGCCGCAGACGCCATTACAATCGGGATGGTTCAAAGTGCCGGAGTCTGATCAGCCGGGTGGCTGGTTGGAATACGATCGCCGAATCGCCAGCGCCGTTGACATCTCAGATGGCCGCCGTCATGCGCGAGACGCTGCAAGCTGACGTTCTGCTGCTGTCGCGGTTGCTCGATCGCGACTTGAGTTCCTGGCTCGCCGGAAAAATAGATCGTGTTACGTATCGCTTACTGCCATATTGGGGCAGTACAGCATCTGATCCAGGAAGGGGTAGGCCATCCGCATTGCAAAAGTTTTCACCGAAGTTGATGTAACGGCAACCGGCAGCCGTACCCATTGCTTGAGTAACTTAGCTTAGTTATCTGAATGGTTTGCTAAAACGGGGGGATCAAATGTCAATTCCGAAAAATAATATAGAAAAGAAGCGACTGGAGGAATGTAACAGGCATGCGCAAACGGGTGGGGCTGAAGGCATGGCGTGGAAGAAGTGGGGCCCCTATCTCTCGGAGCGCCAATGGGGGACGGTGCGTGAGGACTACAGCGAGGAGGGGGATGCCTGGAATTTCTTCACGCATGATCATGCCCGCTCACGCGCCTACCGCTGGGGAGAGGACGGTATCGCCGGCATTTCTGATGACAAGCAGCGACTCTGCTTCAGCCTGGCGCTTTGGAATGGGAAGGACCCCATTCTGAAGGAACGCCTGTTTGGCCTCACCAACAGTGAAGGTAACCACGGCGAGGATGTGAAGGAGTACTACTTCTATCTCGACAGCACGCCGACGCACTCGTACATGAAGTACCTTTATAAATATCCCCAGCAAGCCTATCCTTACTCGGATCTGGTAGACACCAATCGCGGGCGTTCCCGAAGTGAGCCGGAATATGAGTTAATGGATACGGGTGTCTTTAACCAGGATCGTTACTTTGATGTTTTCGTGGAGTACGCTAAAGCGGATCCGGAAGACATCCTGGTCAAAATTACGGCAGTTAACCGTGGACCGGATGCAGCCGAGTTGCATCTCCTGCCTACGCTCTGGTTTCGTAACGACTGGTCGTCGTGGATTGCTGAATCCAATAGATCTCCCGAGAAACCCAATCTCAAGCAGATCAAGACAACGGCAGGCATGAGCGTGGTCACGGTAACACATCCGCTGTTGGGAGAATTCATCCTTTCCTGTGAAGGCGATGTCCCGCTACTCTTCACTGAGAACGAAACCAACTACGAACGACTTTTTCATGGGCAAAAGAATGAGTGTCCCTACGTTAAGGATGGTATTAACAACTTCGTGGTGCGGGGCCAGCAAGAGGCGGTGAATCCAGAAAAGCAGGGCACTAAGGTCGCAGCGCACTACCAGGTCCATGTTGGTGCCGGTCAGGCCGCAGTGATTCGACTGCGGCTTTCCGGCAGTTTTCCGGAGCAGAAGGGCGAGCCTTTTGGCAAGACTTTTGACAAAGTCTTCGACGACAGGCTCCAGGAAGCCGATGAGTTTTACCAGTCTGTGACACCGCCCACAATAAGTAAAGATACCGCCAACGTGATGCGCCAAGCTATCGCCGGCATGCTGTGGAGCAAGCAGTTCTTCTTCTTCGATGGTGACAACTGGCTGGACGAGCACCACTCTAATCCTCTGCATACCGGCTATCGCAATGCCCGAAACTCGGCGTGGTTTCACATGCTGAACGAGGACATCATTTCCATGCCGGACAAGTGGGAATATCCCTGGTATGCGGCTTGGGATCTGGCCTTCCACACGCTGCCGCTCTCGATCGTCGACCCCGGCTTCGCCAAGGAGCAAATGAAGCTGATGCTCAAAGGCGTCTACTTGCATCCCAGCGGCCAGATGCCTGCGTACGAGTGGAACTTCAGTGATGTCAATCCTCCGGTCCACGCCTTTGCAACGTTGTTCCTGCATCGTACTGAGCAGGCCCTGTTTGGCGAGACCGACGTGGATTTTCTCAAATCGGCATTCAATAAGCTGCTGCTGAACTTTACCTGGTGGGTGAACCGCAAGGACCGGTTCGGCAAGAACGTGTTCGAGGGCGGCTTCCTCGGTCTCGACAACATCGGCATCTTCGACCGCAGTGCACCGCTGCCCACGGGCGGCCACCTGGAGCAGGCGGACGGCACGGCGTGGATGGCGCTATTCAGCCAGAACATGGGCGAGCTCGCGATTGAACTCGCCGCCTACGACCGCGCCTACGAGGAAATGGTCCCCAAGTTTGCAGAGCACTTCTACTATATCGCCGCCGCCATGAACCGGCCCGGTCAAGAGGGGATGTGGGACGAGGAGGACGGTTTCTACTACGATCTGCTGCGGCTGCCAGACGGCAGTGCCAGGCGGCTCAAGGTGCGCTCGATGGTGGGACTCCTGCCTCTGTGTGCTACCACGGTGGTCGAGAAGTGGCAGCGGGAGCGTATTCCGCGGGCATTTGCCAGCTTGCTGGAACGCTTTCGCCGGATGCCCGAGCTTCTGGAGACCATTCATCCTACGGGCCCGGGGCACTTTGGCATGGCCGAGCGGGGACTGCTCGCACTGCTCAGTCCGGAGCGGCTGCGCCGGATCCTAACTAAGATGCTCGACGAGAATGAGTTTCTAAGTCCCTATGGCATCCGTTCACTCTCCAAATTCCACGAGCAGCACCCGTATGTGTTCCATGTGAATGGCCAGGAGTATCGGGTGGAATACCTGCCGGCGGAGTCAAACACCGGCATGTTCGGCGGCAATTCCAACTGGCGGGGGCCGGTGTGGATGCCGGTGAATGTGCTCATCATTCGCGCGCTGCTGAACTTCTACCTGTACTACGGCAACAACTTCAAAATCGAATGCCCCACTGGCTCCGGCAAGCTGATGAACCTGTTTGAAGTGAGCAAGGAAATTGCCGACCGGCTTGGCCGCATCTTTATTCGTGACGAGAACGGCCGGCGTCCCGTCTACGGCGGCACCGAGAAATTCCAGAACGATCCACATTGGCGAGACTATATTTTATTCTACGAGTACTTTCACGGCGATAATGGTGCCGGGTTGGGTGCGAGCCATCAGACCGGCTGGACCGGGCTAGTAGCTAAGACCATTCAACTCTACGGGCTCCTCGATGCTGAGCGGGCGCTGGAAGGGGGCAAACAGGCGGTGTTCAAAGGAGGTGAGGTATGAGTGCCTGGCCGGAAAATCCTGTCATCTATGAGATCAACACTTGGGTTTGGCTGAGTGAGTTGAGCCGGACACACGGGAAGCACATAACTTTGGCCACAGTTCCCGAGGAGGAATGGGATGCGCTTGCCGCTTACGGCTTTGATGCGGTCTGGTTGATGGGGGTGTGGGAACGTAGCCCTGCCGGCATCGCCATTTCGATGCGTAACGAAGGGCTGCTTGTGGATTTCCGCCGGGCGCTTCCTGACTTTTCTCCAGAGGATAATGTCGGTTCGCCCTATTGTGTGCGGCGCTACGTCGTGGATCAGCACCTGGGAGGCCCGGAGGGGCTTGCCGTTGCCAGAAAGAAGCTGGCCAAGAGGGGTCTACGACTGATCCTGGATTTTGTTCCCAATCACGTGGCGCCGGATCATCCGTGGGTCACGGAGCATCCTGACTATTTCATTCAGGGCAGCAGCGACGATCTGGTACAGAAGCCGGGTGAATTTTTCCAGACTGGCGATAATGTTCTGGCGCTGGGGAGAGATCCTTTCTTTGCACCCTGGCCTGATGTGGTGCAGCTCAATGGATTTCATCCAGATCTGCGCAAAGCGATCATCGAAACCGTGGAATCGATTGCCGGTCAATGCGACGGCATGCGCTGCGATATGGCGATGCTGCTCATGACGCCCATCTTCGAGCGCACCTGGGGTCCCCGCGCTGGGCCGCGTCCGGAGAAAGAGTATTGGCCGGAGGTGATCCAGGGGGTGCGGAAACGCTTCCCCGATGTTCTCTTTATTGCTGAAGCCTATTGGGACAAGGAATGGGAGCTGCAGCAACAGGGGTTTGATTACTGCTACGACAAGCGGCTGTACGATCGTCTTGAGCATGGTCCGGCTGAGAGTGTGCGCCTGCATCTCTGTGCCGATCTGCCCTACCAGGAGAAGCTTGTTCGCTTCATCGAGAACCACGACGAACCGCGCGCCGCCGCGACGTTTTCAGATCAAAAGGCGCGGGCTGCTGCGGTGACGGTCGCGACTCTGCCCGG
Source organism: uncultured Nitrosomonas sp. (assembly GCA_964554625.1). Classification (GTDB taxonomy): domain Bacteria; phylum Pseudomonadota; class Gammaproteobacteria; order Burkholderiales; family Nitrosomonadaceae; genus Nitrosomonas. Next base: position 66,888 of record CAZKPL010000002.1, read on the forward strand.
CGCCAGACTGTTTCACGAAGGGCAATTCGAGGGGCGTCGCGTGAGACTTCCCGTATTCCTTCGCCGTCGTTTCGATGAAATTACGGATAAGAGTCTTCAAGAATTCTATCATTCTCTCCTTCAAATCCTTCGCAGCAAAGACTTCAGGGAGGGGGAGTGGAAGTTGTGCGAGCGGACCGGGTGGCCGGATAATGACAGTTACTTGAATGTGGTCGCCTGGTGTTGGCACATAGAGGGAGAGGCGGAACGCCACTTGATCGTCGTCAATCTTTCAGCAATTCGTTCTCAGGCACAGGTTAGACTACCATGGACTGAAGTCTCCGGTCGTTTCTGGCAACTGACTGATCCATTACAGAAGACCGCGTTTGATCGGGCAAGCGACGAGCTTCAGGCATCGGGTTTGCACGTGGATCTGGAGCCGTGGGGCTATCACCTTCTTCACTGCGAGCGCTGTTGATCGAGCTGAATCGGATAGTGGGCATAACGGTGGGAGTCTTGGATAGGATGGCATGAGTTGATCGGCAGTCACCTAAAGCGGAGGTAAGCATGGTTTTACCCAAGAGAGTTTTGTTGTTTTGTGTTTTTTTCAGCGTGATTATGCTTACGGGCTGTGGGGAATTTGCCATACACGATGTGGATAGTTTGTTATTCCCCGGCTTTCATAGGTCTGAAATCGTTGGTTTTGTGGCGGGATTAGGAACGACCTTTGCCGCCTTGCCGGATTTGATCGGGATGCTCAGGCGAAGGTCAAGCAAAGGCGTGAATCCGAGGATGGCTACCATTATGGGCACTTTCCAAATCCTATGGGTCTACTACGGATTGTTGATCCTTTCAAGACCCGTGATCCTTTGGAATATCATCGCGGTGGTGACGAATTTTATCAGCGTAGGCGCCTATTTTTACTTTGTCCGCAAAGAAAAAATAGGCCAAAGTGAATCAACCTAACGAGTAAGGCTAACTAGATTGTGCGGATGAAGCGATGCCACAATCTGAACCGGTTGTTGGACCAGCCCGGGGCTAGTCGCACCTGGCGGTAAGAGTGATTAAGTTATGCATGCTTTCTGACACCGGGAAGAGTCGGTAGGCTTTGATCCCATGCAGCTTTACAATCTTCTTAAAAGGAAACCTAATTTTACTCGTATCTAGTATAGTCTCGTAAGTGCCTCTATATTAAGCCGTGCCTGCTTCTGCTATGCGATGTGGGGTTCTTTTACCATATGCGATGTTGGATGCACATTCATGTTTCGTTTGATCGGAGAAGGCGTCGATTTCATTGAGTCAAGGCATTGGCGTGACGTCTCACTAGCGTGATCGTATAGTGAAATCAGGATTATAGTGTGAATGTACTTCCAATTCAGATGCGCTATCTGGAGTTCAAGATATATGATTATTCATATTTATTCACTCTGCTGGAATGAGGAAAGAATGCTTCCTTATTACTTTCGGCACTATGACGCTATTGCCGATCGTTTTTTCATTTTTGATGATGCTTCTACGGATGCTTCCCTTGATATTTTAGCCAAACAACCAAAGGTTGAGATCGATCGTTTTTACAAGCAATCCGATTCATTAGTGGCAAGCGCTACCGCCTTTAACGACAGTATTTGGAAACGAAGCCGCAATAAAGCAGACTGGGTGATCCTTTGTAGTATGGATGAGCACCTTTATCATCCTAATTTGCTCCGCTATCTCAAGCAGTGCCAGGACACCGGAATCACCGCTATTCCAGCAGAGGGTTATCAGATGGTTTCAGATTCCTTCCCGGATGCCGCCGAACGATTATGCGATCTGATTGCTCGCGGCATGCGCTATAAGAAGATGGATAAACTTTGCATATTTAATCCTGATGCCATCGAGGAGACTAATTTTATTCCAGGTCGACATAGAGCCAATCCAACCGGCCGGGTGGCGCTTCCTAAAAAAAGAGATCTCAAGTTGCTCCACTACAAATATCTTGGACTCGATTATCTTGTTACACGCTATGCGGAACTTCGCACAGGACTGAGTCAGGTAGACATCGAAAAAAAGTGGGGTCATCAGTACCTTTTAGATAAGGAAAGAATTGAAAAAGAATTTCTGGCTGTTCAGGAGGCTTCTTCTGAAATACTGCTTTCGGCAGTATCGTCCCAAGTAAAAGCGATGGGAAGAATTCAATTTCAACTCCGCAAATTCCTGGAAAGATATGCAGAGCTTTGGCGTATTCTTAAAAAATCGAGCAGATAGAAATGAGCAAGCTTTTACTTATGTACAGTAATCTGCGGCCTTCTCAGGAGCATATCGAGCGGTTAAAAGCGCTGCGTGAAGATATGGAAGTGGTTGTCGCTGACTCGGAAGAGATTGCCATTCGCCATGCTGCCGATACGGATATCATTCTGGGGCACCGTTATTTGCGCCAAACGCTTCCACATGTGCGGTGCCTGAAATGGGTTCAAAGCACCGCAGCCGGACCACATCATTTGCTATCTTCTGATTTACGCAGGGTTAATCCCATGCTAACCCGTTGTACTGCTTTCTCAGATATTGTCGCATGGCATGCCTTTACACTGGCGCTCGCCATGGTGCGGCGTATCCCCGAGGCAATTAAGGCTCAGCAACAAGGCATATGGATGCATTCCCCTTTCAATATGCTGCCAATTCCTCGAACTGCTATGGTTTTCGGTGTGGGTTGTATTGGAAGAGAGTTGGCCAGGATTCTCCGTAGAAACGGACTAACAGTTCTTGGTGTAACGAGAAAGTATTCTCCTGAAGCAAATGCTGTTTGCGATGAGTTATTTTGCGCCAATAACAATTGGCGTGAACATTTACATCGTGCTGATCTCTGCTTTATTGCCTTGCCGTTGACCCAGGATACCTGTCATCTTTTTGATGAAACTATTTTGCGAATGCTTCCCCAGCATGCTGTACTGATTAACATTGGCCGAGGTGGAGTGATTGATACCGATGCGCTAGTTGGCATACTGCGGGAAGGGCGTCTGGGAGGCGCCGCACTTGATGTTATTGATCCTATCCCTTCTTCGGCCGATCCAACCTGGACTACGCCACACCTGCTTATTACGCCCAAGGTGGCAGTATTTCATCCGGAATACCAAAAGAAACTGGAGGCATTTATTGAAAACCAGGTTAGAGGCTATTTGAAAGGTGAAGCACTGCTGGGCATGATTACTCTGGATGATTTGGCTGGAGGGGGCTGAGGATGAGTTACGGAGATGATTTTGTATTGACACTTTTTACCAATGACTGTGAATTGGCTAGCCGCGCTGATACAGCGGGAATCAACCGCATTGGCCTTGATCTTGAGATGCTGGGTAAAGCTGAACGGCAGCAGTATTTGAATACCTGGATTTCTGATCATAAGGAAGAGCAGCTACCCGCTTTGCGGCAGACCCTGAAGAAAGCTAAACTTTTTGTGCGAACCAATCCACCCCATCCCGGTTTGCGTGATGAAATTGATCGTTACATTGAGGTTGGCGCAGAAGTGCTCATGCTCCCAATGTTCCATACCGCTGGAGAAGCTGCAGATTTCATTAGCTATGTTGATGGCCGAGCAGAAGTTTCGCTACTGATCGAAACAGCCGCAGCAGCCGTGCGTATTGATGATATTGTACGGCTTAAAGGAATTGATGAGATTCATATTGGACTGAACGATTTGCATCTTGATCTTGGTTTGAAGAGCCACTTTGAGCTCTTGCGCTATCAATTTATGAATAATCTTTCAGATATCGTCCGTAGCGCAGGTATTCCTTTTGGTTTTGGTGGCATTGGCCGGGTAAAAGATGATCGCCTGCCTATTCCCTCTGATCTCATCTACGCCCAATATCCACGCTTGAGGGCTGGCCGGGCGCTTGTATCCAGAGTTTTTACCTCTCCAGACTATACCTGTCTTGATCTAACCCGGGAAGTCGCGGCTTTCCGCAACCGTATGGATGAGTGGTATGAACGCCCGCAGCAGGACCTGATGGAAGCATGGAACAGGCTTTGGGTAGCGGCAAGTACTATTCAAACGAATAAAAAATCAGGCAAAAAATTCTAATTGAGAGGTGAAGTTGCTAATCGAGATGCTTCATGGAGGAAATGGCCTATGCTGTGACATTCTCCAGGCCCCTAATAATTCGCGAGATTCTTCATAAAAATGAAAAGGCTGCGGGCTGATTCCGGAGTGGATTTTCCACGCTTGATACAATAGAGTCTATAAAAACACCATGTTATGAAAATAGGAATGATCCTGGCGTACCATAATTTTGTGAACAAATTCATATTGCCATGTTTAACTTCTATAGTTGATCACATTAAGTGTGAAAAATTCGTCTGTGTATTCGATAACGAATCCAGTCATAAAGACAATTTTAAAGTTGCAGATTTCTGTCATGCCAGAAATGACTTTCTTTATATTCGGATAGATGATCAAAATAAAAACGGTGGCTTGACCGGTGCCTGGAATAAAGGAATCGATTTATGCATTCAAAACAACTGCGAAATTATCTTTATCATGAATGATGATATTTTAATTAATGAAACATGGGATCACTTTGTTTCGTCCATCATTGCTGATAATGTTATTTATGGACCGATCACAAATAATCCTGGTCATGCTTGGGTTAGCAGGAGCAGACGTTGGACATTCAATCATCTTCTTCATCAAAGCGAGAAAAAACAATACTCTCATAACAGCAGAAGCAGAAATGAGAATCCAATAAAAGTTGGGTTTGTTAATGGTTTTTGCTTTGGGTGTACGACAAAAACATTTACCAACAATAGGTATGACGATAATCATTACTTCAATCCAGCATTTCCTTTTGAAGGAAATGAAACCGAGTTTCAATTGAGATTATTTAACCTGAAGCCAACTAATGACAATAAGCAGAATAAGAAAATTTTAAGTTCATTATCTGCCCATGATGGGGCAGTCGTTGTTCCAAGATGTTATGTTGATCATTATAAAAATTACGCTTGGAAAATAGGGGGAGGTGGCAGGTATGCTGAAGAGCAGTTTACTTGATGTTCAGTAGCATGCTGTGACGCTATGCCGGACTTTCAATTTCTCCGGGAATTGCATATCTTGAAGTTAATCCGGATTTTTCTAATGGAAAATCTGGGTTGACGATGATGTGGTCTTGCAATAGAAGTCACTTACTCGGCTATTTTGGTAAATTCGCACCTTTCTTTAATAAGCGGGGATGTATTGGGATTGCCGATCCCATTGGCAATCAGTGCGATCACCCGTTCATCATTGGTATATCCCACATGGGCTTCCAGCGGATTAGCAAGGCCCTGAACATCAAATGCATTAATGATTTTGGCCACATTGATCGTGACATTGGTGATGCTGGCACATAATCTGGAATCAAGATATTTCTCACTGAAATCCCTGGATACTCCATAACTTAATAGATCATTGGGATCACTAAAGGCGATAATGGATGTTTCACTGAGCATGCGCTCCCTGTAATGCGCGCCTTCAGGTTCGCAATACGCTGCTTTCTGTCCAACTATTTCGGGAGGTTCTCTGCCCAATTGCAGTACTGGGAGCTGATTAGATAACATGAAAACAGGAATGCGTTTGTTCCGGAGTACTTCCATAGCTTTGGAGGTTGCTGCGGCCTTAAGTTTCTGCTGGCCTTCTGGCAGTAAACTAAAATACTTTTCCGGGTTTTCCAACATATCGGCAATACGCTGGAAACCATCAATGGTGATACGACTACCCAGGCTATGTGAAATTACAACATAATCATCGCTTCTTAATTTGTCGATATGCTCATCGCCCAAGCCTTGGCACACATGTTTTCCATCCTTAGGGAGATCTTGCCAATAGTGTGTTGCTATCCAACAGAATGACTGTGCAAAGGCCGCCAGGATAAGTTGCCTGCTTTTTCCTAAATAAATAATGGGGTCCGGCGTGGTGTCATTGCTGAATCTTTTTAGCGCGCTGTTGATTCGGGCTCTCCGGAAATCGTGCTCTCCTGAATTATCGAAAGATAGCAACGCTTTTTCTGGCCGGGAAATTTCCGACCAGGTGAGTTCGTAAAATGTAAGTTTCCTGCTTGCATCTTCATTCAGCAGGCGCGTTATGCGCAAATTACCAAGGCTTTGGTCGGGAAACAATGGGGTGGTCAAAGTGATATTCTTGGAATTTCCCGAACGATTGTTCAAATTTAATGCTTTGGCCAATTTTTCCAAAAATTCAGTGGAGTAGCCCGGAATATGATGACCTACACCATGCACCATCAGGACTTTGGTTTCTCCCTCTTTTTTGCCCAGCCCTGGTTCAATCCCGACAAAAGGCTTGCCCTCTACCTGACAGATTCGGGTATCTTCACTTTCAGCCTTTTCCAGAAGGGCTTGCGTTACACCTTTACTGATGCTGGCGCAGCCTGATAAGAAAATGGCGATTGAGAGAAAGATGGCTAACTCCATAATCTTGATACTTAAGGGGTAAGCGTCCATCATCATGGATTGATGATTGGAGTGGTTATTTCTGGACTCAGTACGTTGCCGGTATGTCATTTCTAAGCTCCTCTCGAATACGACGTGAAAAATCCGCGGCATCATCAGCTGCCTGAGCCCGGGCATTGATATAAGATTTCTGCTGTAATTCGGAAAAAGATAAATCACCGGCATCCAAGCGACCGTATTCATATAACAGTTCCGGCACATAACCACTTGCCAGAATTTTCCAGCTGAATGGCGGATGCGCTGGATTGACGCGAGTGTTCAGCCATATGCTCGTCGTGCAGTTGGTCGTCAGCGTGTTGTAAAACTCGGGTTTGGTCTTTAATGAATTGATTCTGCGCATATACTCAAGGAACAGCCGGCGGCCATTTTCGATCGATCCGGAGATCCGGTAAATATAAATATCTTCCGATGGATCATGACGATAGTTGGTGCGCAGCCGTACAACGTCGCGTTCATCGGCTACGACGTAGATGAGCTCATATTGCCGGAAGAAACCCTTGATGGAGGAATAATCCTCACCTTTTTCCTTGCGTGTTTCGATGGAGATAGCGAGATGATTGTCACCAGCAAACGCGAAGCTCAGGAATATATGTGCAATAGCAGGCCCCATCCAATAGGAAGCGACCATATCTACTGCCTCCAGTTTACGCAAATCGAAGCGTTTGTCGTAGTAGGCGGGCGTGTAATCAGTCTCACTGCGGTAATCGAAGTTGCGAATGTTGTGCATGGTAATCAAGTCGCCTTCGATCGTAGCGTATGGCAGCACCGCGACGTCCAGTTGCCAGTTTCGCTCATTGGATGGTTCGATGCCGAGCCACCATCCTAATAGCACCGTGAATAGCACGAAGTAACCAGCAACAACTTGCCAGCGCCAACGCTGGAAGCCTAATGCAATCAACGCTGAGAGCGATACGCCCGCAAATGCTGCGGCCAGAATACTGCGTATCGTATCGCTGGATGGCCCTGAGAAAATGAGAGCAAGCACACCCCACCCGCCAGCCATTGTCATCAGCAAACCGAGCAAGACCAGGCCTGTCGTGCGGATAAATCGAGTTTTGGTACTCTTCATGAGGGAAAGCATACCGGCCTGATATTGCTTCCAAGGTCGCCACTGGCGGCGGAATGCAAGCAATATGGCAGGCTTGTTCGTCGAGTGAAGATCACGTTCATATCCGTATCTCCCTTATTGCAACATTAGCGATCCAGCGGGCAGATTATTTTGCTGTGTAGCCCCGGCCTTCAAAGCAGGTAGCATAGGTGCGTTGAAAGTACCGTTGTTCTAGTGACTGATCCTTTGCAGAATATAAACAGTCAGTTGCGTACTCGCCGGGGCGCTGACAAGGGTTGCAAATATCATGAGTGATATGATGGATCTCAAACTCATTTTCTTTGCCTCTTGCATATACTCAAAAATATCTGAAGTCTGGTCGCTTTGAGTGTTTTTGCCTTACTCCGCTAATGGGATCAATGCTGCAAGCTCGTACCGTACGATGGCTCGAATTTTGTTCTCGATCTGAATATAACGCGCCACTTTTGTGCCGGGAAGAACCTTGCTGAGTTTAGGCACATATAACCGTTTTAAATTAGCTTCGGCCATTTCGATGGCAATGGCTTCATCAATCAGTTGGGTTGCCGTTTCATTTGACATCGCACCTTTATTGAAGGCTGTGGCATAGTCATTAATCACCTTGTTCAGGCGCTGATCAATCTGCTGGAGGTCCTTCTGGTAGGCATCGTAGACAGGCCAGAACGCCTTTGCTTCTGCTTCGGTCAGATCCATATTGCTGGCAACCAGCAATTTTTTATCCGCGGTGATTTTCTGACGCAGGATCTCCATATTGCTGGTTGCATTGTCTTCTTCAGCATATGTGGGCAGCGTTAGCGTTGCAGCAAAAATCAATAGAGCAAGACATAGCATATTCACCCAATATTGTCTCTTCATGTTTTCCTCCCTATCAGAAATAAAAGTCAGTGATCCGATTGCCGAAATATTTTCTTTGATACCGTGATCATTGTTTCTTATCTTTATCGTCATCACAATACGTATAAACACCTAGCCGGGCTATTTCATCAGGCTGATATAGGCATATTTACTGGCGAGTTTTGAGCAAAGCGGCTAAGTTGACCGCAAATCGCTTTGCCATCACCTTATTCTGGTGGCATGCTCAGGCTAACATTGTTTGATCCAATAAGACTGGTGGCTGAGCGGTGCAACATTTTTCCGATCAAGAAACGCGGTTTGGCCAATAATGAAATTAAGAATATAAACGTATAGTTTCCAACAGGCCTTCTACGAAGCGTGATTACCGAGAATCGGCAAGTACATTCTGGCTTGGGTTATGGGAATATAATATCGAGTTTGGATAAAGACTTGTGGTGGCTACAAAAACCTTGCTGTTTCTCTATGCATTTGTCAGTAAGATGGATAAACGAGGTGCAATTCATCAAAGTTGATACAATGTATAGTGATTTATAATTTGTATACTTTCAAATATTAAATTGAGAAATGTTCATAGGTATGAAAAATTTTGATGTTTCAGTCAAATTCATGTCCATTTTTTATTCTCGTGTTTTCTAATGAAAATCTGATTTTAATAATTCTTGGGTAGACTGCGCTTTTAGCAGTATTGGGCTAAGTAACACATCATTATCCCTGTTTGCATTGATTACATTAATACACGTCAAAATAGTCACTTTAGTTGAGAGGTCAGAAATGGAGTACTGCTCTAAGCGTTCGCGCAAAAATTCCGTCCGTGGGTTCACCCTGCTTGAGTTATTGGTGGTGATGGTCATCATAGGTTTGTTGGCTGCCTACGTCGGTCCCAAATATTTTTCGCAAGTGGGCAAGTCAGAAGTCAAAATGGCGCAGGCTCAGATTGATTCACTTGAAAAAGCCTTACATCAATACCGTTTGGATGTGGGCAGTTATCCCACTACCGACCAAGGATTAAATGCGCTTGTGGCAAGGCCTGGTAACGAGCCAAAATGGCAGGGGCCTTATCTTAGTAAAACACCTCCCGCTGATCCATGGGGAAAGCCCTATCAATACAAGTATCCGGGTGAGCATGCAGAGTTTGATCTATTTTCATTAGGAAAAGATGGGCAGCCAGGCGGTACGGGTGAGGCCGCCGATATCGCCAACTGGTAGCAGGGGTCAATGCGTTATACTGTTAAAGCAGTTCTTGCTAAACAAGGTACGGTATCTCTCGAACTAGATGCAGCCAGCGAGCAGGAAGTTCGACACCAGATTGCTGCGCAAGGCGGGATGGTGCTGAGTGTCCAACGGAGCTTCGTAGGTTGGTTTCCCAAATCCAGAACACGTTTTCCACTGACTCATTTCAGTCAGGAACTCCTTTCCTTGTTAACGGCGGGTCTCAGTTTGGTGGAAAGTATAGAAACACTTATTGAAAAAGAAGAGGATAGCGGGACACGCAAGATCATCCAGGAAATTCTTGCGCGCTTGTATGAGGGCATGACCTTTTCGCATGCACTTGAGACCCACCCGAAGGTATTTCCCGCACTGTATATTGCGACAGTCAGGGCGAGTGAACGAACCGGTGATCTACCCGAAGCATTGACGCGTTTTATCGCCTATCAGACACAAATGGATTTAGCGCGTAAAAAACTGGTAGGCGCTTCAATTTATCCGGTTTTGCTCTTAGTGCTTGGATTGCTCGTGGCTATTTTTCTGTTGCTTTTTGTTGTACCTAAATTCAGTGCCATCTATGAAGATATTGGCGCAGACTTGCCCTGGCTATCCATGATGCTAATCAAATGGGGGCGTTTAGTGCATGAAAGTGGCTGGATGTTAGCAGGAATCGTTGCCGCCATCCTTGCTTTAATCACTTATAGTTTCACTCGGCATGCATTTCGAGCGCGCTTAATGCAGTTATTATGGCGTATCCCGGCCATTGGCGAGCGTATGCGGGTTTATCAGCTCGCCAGGTTTTATAAGACACTGGGGATGTTATTGCGAGGGGGTATTCCGATTACCAAAGCATTGGAAATGGTGAGTAATCTTTTGCAGCCTCATTTCCGGCCAAGAGTCATCGCAGCAGCAGCGCACATCCGCGAAGGTAAAACCATTTCCAGTGCAATGCAGATGGCAGAGTTAACAACTCCGGTAGGCAATCGGATGTTGCGCGTAGGCGAAAGGACAGGTCTCATGGGAGACATGATGGAGCGTATTGGTGGTTTCCATGATGAAGAAATCGCACGCTGGGTCGAATGGATGACCAAGTTGATCGAGCCGCTGTTGATGGCAGTTATCGGGACGGTAATCGGTGGTATCATTATTTTAATGTATATGCCTATTTTTGAATTGGCAGGAAGTATCAATTGATTGAAGCAAGTTCACAGTCTCCTGCAAGACCGTCTATCGATCTGCATATGCTTGGCCAAGCACGCCAACAGGCTCTAGTCCAGAAAGCTTCCGTCATCAAAGTGCTGGAGGAAACGTGCGATTACTCTTCCAGTGAGCTGATGATCGAGTTGGGCCGGTTGCTGCGGATGCCCGTGCTCGGGATGGAGGATTTGCACGAATTGTATCCCGCTTTTGAAATCTTGCCTTTTGCCGAAGCCGTCAAACAGGAATGCGTGTTATTTCATAAAGAGCAAGAGTACTTGCTTGCGATAGCTGATCCATTTTTACCCAATTTGCGCGCCTGGGCGGATGAATACATTGCAGTAGGCGCGATCTGGTATTTGGTGCACCCAGCTGATCTGTCAGCCTTTTTCACCCAGCAAGAAAAGAATATGCGGGCGATGGATAACGTCTTGCCAGCGGAGCAGCACGGCATAGCGCAGGCAGGGATCGAAGATCTGTCGTTAAAGACGATTCATGAAGGGACAAGCCGGGTGGTGAGACTGGTTCATTCCACTTTGTATGATGCGCATAAATCACAGGCAAGCGATATTCATCTTGAAACGACGCCTGGTGCATTGGCGATTAAATACCGGATTGACGGTGTATTGACCACAATCGGTGTGATGCAGGGCCATGATTTGGCGGAACAGGTGATTTCGCGCATCAAAGTCATGTCTGATCTCGATATTGCAGAGCGCCGCATTCCTCAGGATGGCCGCTTCAAGGTTTCTATTCAGGGGCGGGAAATCGATTTTCGTGTATCGATCATGCCGAGTATTTTTGGTGAAGACGCAGTGTTGCGGATTCTGGACCGGCAGGCGCTTACCGATCATGTTGAGGGGCTGACATTGAACCAGCTGGGTTTCAATCAGACTGCCATTACCAGTATTCGCCGGTTGAGCTCGGAACCTTATGGCATGTTGCTGGTGACCGGACCTACCGGAAGTGGCAAGACAACTTCACTTTATGCCGCAATCTCAGAAGTTAATCGTGGTGATGACAAGATTATTACGATTGAGGATCCCATCGAATATCAGTTGCCTGGCGTTCTGCAGATACCTGTCAATGAAAAGAAGGGGCTTACTTTCGCGCGGGGATTACGCTCAATTTTGCGACATGATCCGGATAAAATCATGGTGGGTGAGATTCGTGATGCGGAAACAGCCCAGATCGCCATACAGGCTGCACTGACTGGTCACCTTGTTTTTACCACGGTGCATGCCAACAATGTATTCGATGTGATCGGCAGGTTTTCCCATATGGGGGTGGATCCTTACAGTTTTGTATCTGCCCTGAATGGAATTGTTGCGCAAAGATTAGTCCGTTTGTTGTGTCCTCAATGTATGGCCGAGGAGCGCCCTGAGGACCAATTGATTGCAGAATCGGGCATTCCTCCCGAACAAGTGGAGCACTATAAGTTTCGTACCGGCAAAGGATGTGGTCAATGTCGCGGAAGTGGCTATCGGGGACGGAGTGCGATTGCCGAGATATTGCTATTGAATGACGAGATCCGTGAACTGATTATCGCGCAGGCCACTATTCGCCGCATCAAAGAAGCGGCCAGGCTGAATGGTACCCATTTTTTGCGTGAAGCTGCGCTTGAGATGGTCAAAACAGGACAAACTAGCTTGCAGGAGGCGAATCGTGTCACGATTGTGGCGTGATCAGATTCAGATTTTTTTTGCTCCTGGACGCGTGGATATGGTGAGGACATTCCGTGGCATGAAAGTCAGGCAGTCCCCCAGAATCTCAAAAGTCTATGGTGATCAACAAGCTGCCGGCATGTGGAAGTCCTCTTTGCAGCAGCTTGAACAAATGATTGAAGAGGAGAATGCTTCGTCGGCTCTGAAGGGTGCTGAGCTGAGGATTACGCTTTCAAATCATTTCATACGGTATGTTGTTGTTCCGCCGCAGCAAGAAATTACGGATCCTGCTGAGTTGTTGGCTTATGCCAATTTTCGCATGCGTGAAGTTTACGGGGAGCGAATCGATGACTGGGTCATGAGTATAAGTGACTGGGATCCCTATCGTGGCACAGTGTGCGCTGCGATCGCGCGTGACTTATATCATGAGCTTGAAGTGCTGGCATTACGCCGTAGTACTAAGCTGAAGCAGATAGAACCCTATTTGACGGCTGCTTTTGATCAATGGTGCGAGGCATTTAATGACAAGCGATTTTGGTTCGTGGTAATTGAGCCTGGGCGACTCTGTATGATTTCATTTGCTAACGGCGAGTGGCAGGGAATTCGCAATCAGCGGATAGTGCATTCAGTTGAAACTGAGTTGCTTGCTGCGCTTGAACAGGAGATCATTAATTCCGGTTATCGGGAACCCATTGAACAGGCATATCTATTTGCGCCAGAGCATTCAGACTTGGATTTGCCAGCCGATAAGGGGTGGCAATTTGCCTATTTACCCAATGAAAAAATACCGGCACCGGTTTATTTTCCTTCTCCTATTGCGGCTGGCAGTGAGGCGGGGTCATGCGTGGCCTGAAACTGAAGTTTCCCTATGCAGGGCAGCAAGCACGCAGTATCGATTATATTTTGCTGGGAATAGGTTTTCTTGTTTTTGCTGCATGCCTTTATCAGCTGAAATTGATCATGGAAGAAATTGCGCATTGGGACGCACGTATCCATCGTCTTGAACAGCAACAGCAGCATAAAAAGACACCGAGGGCACCCATTGCACGGATTACTCAGGAAACGCAGCAGGAGCTTAAACAGGCAAGGGAAATCTTGCGGCAAATCAATTTGCCTTGGGAGGCGTTATTTGATTCACTGGAGTATGCTGTAAGCAAAGAAATTGCATTATTATCCGTGCAACCGAATGTAGCCAATCGAACGATACGAATCAGTGGTGAGGCAAGAAATCTGGCGGCGCTGGCTGATTTTGTCGAGGCGATGGAACGCGAAGATGTTTTTGAGAATGCGCATTTGCTCAACTATAAAGTGAAGCAAGAGAATCCCTATCGACCCATTGCTTTTTCTCTGACCACCACATGGATCGATTTACCCTAGAAAGACTGCTGATCCAAATACGCTGGCAAACAACACGACTGACCTTAATTGGAAAAATAGGCGTGGGCTTGCTTGTACTTTCAACCGTATTTTTTTGGGCAGCCGTTTTGCCACAAAAAGAAGAGCTACATAAACTTAAGGAACAAGCAGCATCCCTGCAACAGCAAACACAGATTGAATCTGTCGAACGCGCTAAGTTGGATGATAGTCAGGCGTTACAGGTTTTTTATGATTTTTTTCCAAGCATCGATTCATCGCCCTATTGGATCAAGGAATTGGATAGGGTTGCTAAAAAGCGTGGCGTTGAACTAAGTGGCAGCGAATATCGGTTAATGCAAGAGCAGGGATCAAAATTGGCGCGCTATGAGGTAGTTTTACCTATCCGTGGCAGTTATCCGCAAGTTCGTGCTTTTATTGCTGACGCCCTGGAGATCATTCCGGCAATGGCGTTGGTTGATGTGGTGATCAAACGTCAAGATATCAAATCGGGCAAGCTGGATGTGCGCCTTAGTATGAATCTTTATCTGCATAGCTGAAATGGAAAAACAGACATCCACTACCCGCAAATTGATTCTAGGTGGCGCATTAGCGGTAACCCTGCTTGCAGTGGTATGGCTGGAAGAGAGTGATATCGAAGTGGAAGAGACCGTGCAACCGATCTTGCCAGCCAGGCCTGCATCCAGTAGGGTACGTAGCAAGAAAAGCGACATAGGCCATCTGCCGGTTGATCAATTGGGGCAACGTAAATTCAGTGCTGAGGCGGATGATATCTTTGCGTCTACATCATGGGACCCGAAACGATTCCTTGCAGGCTCTTCCCAGTCACCGTTCGGCTTTGAGCAGGATGGCAAACCTGCACTTCCGCCTCCACCCCCTCCCGTTTTTGCGCCTCCACCGCCCGTCGCGCCACCTTTGCAATTTAAATATGTTGGCAGAGTTACGGATGGAAAGATAACGAGCGTATTTCTTTCCATGGCAGAGAATAACTATATTGCAAAAGTAGGGGAGCGCATCGAGGCGAAATATCGGGTCGACCGGATTAAGGATGACGCGATCGAATTTACCTATTTACCGTTGGGTATCAAGCAAACCCTTCTTATCAATAACAATAACCCTGGAAAGTTTCAATGAAATCGGGCAGATTTGTCTTCATTGTTTTGCTGCTGATGTTATTAACGAGCTGTGCGCCATTAACCACCAGAAATCGGGCATTTATAGAAGGCCAGCAATTGATTGCGCAAGGCCAATTAGATGCCGGCTTGAAGAAACTTGAGCAGGCAGCCTATGAAGAGCCTGATAACAAGGAAATTCGCGCCGTACTGTCACGCCAGCGTGATGCGATCATTGCTCAAACAATCAATGAAGCCGAAAATGCTCGAATGGTAGGGAATCTTGATGTTGCTGAGCAGAAGTACCGCCATGTACTGGAAATTAATGGTAATAACGAGCGTGCCAAAGCCGGATTAGAGGCGCTGAGTCTGGAGCGGCATCAAGTTGCCATGATTAGTGAAGCCAGGGAACTGCTTGCCCAGAACGATGTGGAAGGTGCGGAAGCAGCCGCCCGTGCAGTGCTACAGGAAAATCCGATGCATCGAGATGGCCGTCAATTGATTAAGGAGATTAATGAGCGGATTAGCCGTACTGAAGATCCTGAGCTGAAATTAATCACTGCTTTTAACAAGCCAATTACGATGGAATTCCGTGATGCGACCTTGAAGTCCATTTTTGAGCTGATATCACGTACTGCAGGGATCAATTTCATTTTTGATAAAAATGTCCAGCAGGAATCGAAGACGTCTATTTTTGTGCGTGATAACAGAATTGAAGATGTTTTGAAATTGCTGCTGATGACCAATCAGCTTGCTTACAAGATTTTGAACGATAATTCATTGCTGATCTATCCGGATACGCCAGCCAAGCAGAAAGAATATCAGGAATTGGTCGTGCGCAGTTTCCATGTGATCAATACCGATGTCAAACAGATGGTTGCGATGATCAGGGGACTGGTCAAAGCTAAGGATATTTACGTCAATGAGAAACTCAATCTTTTTGTCATGCGCGATACCCTGGAAGCAATAAGGTTGGTAGAGCGCTTGGTTGCAGTCAATGATTTTCCTGATCCGGAAGTGATGCTTGATGTCGAGGTATTGGAAATCAACCGGAATAGTCTGACTAAACTTGGCCCTAATTTTCCAGGAAGCGTCACTTATACTCCGACACCTTCCCCATCCGGTAATCCTCTTGAAGCTGCCGCCGCAACTACACTTGATCAATTTACCTTTGGTTTGCAGAATTTCGCGATCAGTAACAGAGTTGCGATAGATCTCAGAAAAGATCTGAGTTTTGGTGATTTGCTCGCCAATCCTCGTATTCGTGTGAAAAATCGCGAAAAGGCTAAAATTCTGATTGGCAGCAGGCAACCGATTATCACTTCCAATGTCACGGGTACCGCTGCTACCGTCTCTCAATCGGTGACCTTCATTGATGTGGGGCTGAAGCTGGAAGTTGAACCTGTCATTGCTCCAAATGACGAAGTGTCCATCAAAGTTGCACTCGAAGTGAGTTCTATTACGGGTTTCGAAAGAGGTACCACAGAGGGTAGTAGATTTCCAGTGGTAGGGACGCGTACAGCAGAAACTTTACTTTCCTCAAGAGATGGCGAAACCCATATACTGGCGGGCTTGATTAACGATAATGACAAGCGAGATCTCGGAGGAATACCAGGCTTGATCGATACGCCGATACTGAACCGGTTATTTGGTAATCAAACTCTGGACCGGGAAAAGACGGAAATTGTGCTGTTAATTACACCGCGCATTGTCCGTAATGTTACGCAACCGACCAAATTGGAGAGTGAGTTTCATTCTGGCACGGCCAATGCTGCGGGAAGATTGCCTACAACTATCCGGAAAACACTGCCGCGATCGCTGGCCTTGGCCCCTTCTGGCGCCGCATCAAATGTCCGCTCTGTTTTTGGTGGAGCAGCCCAGCCAATGCCTTCTGCGGATGGATCTGATGCTGCTCCTAATCCTTTTGCAGCAGCGGCTGCGTCATCCGCTCCCTCTTCTCCGACACTAACCTTGCTGGCCCCGGCTTCTGTGGCCATGGATCGGGAATTTACCGCGACAGTGAGGCTCGTTACTCAGAACACTAACCTGGTGAGTGAGCTTAACCTGGCATACGATAAGAATATGCTGGAAGTATTGGATGGCGGTGAGAAGACCGGAATGCGTACTATCAAGCTGGGTAGGGAAGAGCCAAGTGGAATGACAACAGTTTTGCGTTTTAAGGCAGTGAGTGCAAATCCGGGGACCACTGACATCGCTATTCAGAGTTTGACTACACAAGATGAAAAGGGCAATCCGATAGAAGTCAGCTTACCGCCGGCGGTCAGCATCGAAATTCATTAGAGGTATGCTGAAACGAGGTTCTGGATTGTTACTATCTCGGGGATTTACGTTGGTCGAATTGATGGTAGTGGTGGCTATCGTCGCTATATTGGCTTCTGCGGCAATGCCGTTTCGTGAAATCGCCATAAAGCGTGAGAAGGAACAGGAATTACGTCTTGCCTTGCGGCAGGTGCGTACAGCGATCGATGCTTATAAACAGGCTGCAGATGAGGGGATGGTGGAAAAGAAAGCGGACGAGTCGGGCTATCCTCGAAAGTTGGAAGATTTGGTAAAGGGGGTGCCAAATATGAAGGATCCTAAAAAAAATATGATTTATTTTTTGCGACGATTGCCGCGAGATCCGATGTTTGGAGATACCGATGTGGAGGTGCCAGATGCAGACACATGGGGAAAGCGCAGTTACGAAAGCCCGCCCGATAATCCGGAAGAGGGGGATGATGTTTTTGATATCTATTCGCGTTCTGAGCGGGTAGGGCTGAATGGGAAACCCTATAATCTGTGGTGAATGAGAATGCCTGATTTTTGCCGGCGTGCCGGTTTTACCCTAATCGAGCTATTAGTTGTCATGGCGGTGATAGCTACTTTACTTAGTATCGTTGCGCCAAGATACTTTAATTCGGTTGATCGAGCAAAAGAGGCTGTGCTGCGACAAAATCTGAGTATCATGCGCGATGCGATCGATAAATTCTACGCGGATAGAGGAGCTTATCCAGTTAATTTGGAACAGTTAGTCGAAGAGCGCTATGTTCGCGCTATTCCAATTGACCCCATGACCGACAGCGCTTTGACTTGGATCGAAATTCCTTCCCCTGATGAAGAGGTTGAGGGGGTGTATGATATACACAGTAGCTCGGATAAACAGGCGTTAGACGGAACATTTTACGATAAATGGTAATAGACAAGCACACCAGCTGTTCCTGTTCAGAACAAGGTTATATCTATCTATGGACGCTATTTGCAGTCGCGCTCGCAGGTGTCGCGCTGGCGGGCGTGGGTCCAATGTGGAAAATTGAATCCCAGCGGGAAAAGGAAAGAGAACTCCTGTTTGTGGGCGACCAATTCAGGCGCGCAATCGAGTCGTATTACAATAACTCATCTGGGAAAGCAAAACGCTATCCAGAATCACTTGAACAATTGCTCGAAGATAGGAGTTCATTGGTAATCAAACGTCATCTCAGAAAAGTATTCCTGGATCCAATGACTAATGGTTTTGACTGGGGATTGATTAAGCAATCAGATACGGGAATTACCGGTGTATATAGCCAATCGACCGGGATTCCAATCAAGCGAGCTAATTTTCCAGAACACTATTCCGCCTTTTCAGAGGCAAAGAGTTATAAGGACTGGAAGTTTGTTCATGCTGCCGGTGCAGCGAGCGGAACGGGATCGCAGCAATCAAGAACGCCCAAGTCAGGCTCATCAAACACCGCGCCTACCAATCCTTTTGCAAGCGGTCAAGCTCCGGCAAATCCAGGTTCTTTTTCGCAAAACCAGCCAGCAGGTGGCGCTAATCCATTTACACAAAATCCTCAATGACAGAATGGCTTGCTTGACTGATCTTCAAGAGGCGTTTTGTTTTGTTCAATAACCAAGCGAATCTTGGATACATAAGTTAGTGCGCATTGAAAATGCATATGTGTATTGCGATATCGTTAGCTATACTGGGAAGACTGTTAAATATGCCGTAGTATAAGAACTGGTTCAATTTTTTTTAGTCTTAATGATTTTATTGGCTCGATTCAGATGAATTTTAGAATACATTGGATATTGTTACTACTCGGGCTAGCTGGATGTACGCAGATCCCAAAAGTTGGCAGTTCTCAGGTGGGTGAATTAGCTGGTCAATCCCAACAAGGGCAATCAGAATTACCTGGCCAAGAATTGACGAGCGAGTTGCTGTTTGACTTTTTGCTGGCTGAAACAGCATTGCAACGCGATAATCTTGATGTGGCGGCTGAGCGATATTTGAAACTTGCTAGAAGTACCCGTGATCCGCGCCTTGCCGAGCGTGCTACTGACGTAGCGCTTCGTGCACGCCGACCTGTTGAAGCAGAAGACGCTGTTACCTTGTGGGTTGAGTTGGAGCCAGACTCAATCAATGCACGTCAAGCTGCAGCAGCATTGTTTGTGAGTATTGGGAAGCTTGACAAGGCACGCCCTCATCTTGAGAAGCTGCTATCGTCTGAGAGAGGATCCGTTGATAAGGCCTTTATGCACTTAAGCAAGCTGCTATCACGTCACAATGATAAAAAAGCAGCGCTGAAATTAATGCAGCAGCTTACGACCTCTTACCATGATTTGCCAGAGGCGCATTTTGCAGTTTCTCAGGCTGCATGGAATGCTAATCAGCTTGAGCTCGCACTTAAGGAGATGAAACAAGCATTGGTGTTACGTCCCGATTGGGAGATTGCCGCGATTCATCAGGGCCGGATTTTGCAGAAAATTGCTAATGCCGAGGCAATGGCCTTTTATGAGCATTATCTCGGGAAATATCCTAAAGCCAATGATATGCGGATTGCTTATGTGCGTATGCTGATGTCAGAAAAGAACTTTGTTTCAGCGCGTGATCAGTTCCAGAAATTGATGACAGAGAATCCGTTTAATGCAGATATTGCGCTTGCAGTGGGTTTGTTATCTCTTGAGTTAAATGATTTCGATGGCGCTGAAGAAAATTTTAAGAGAGCTTTGGATCTGGGCTATGAGGATTCCAATAATATCTACTTTAATTTAGGGCGAATCTATGAGGTTACTCAACGAACTGATGCTGCCCTCGAATCATATCGGCAAGTAAATGGAGGTGAACGGTATTTTCCTGCTCAAATCCGTTATGCTGTTTTGCTACTCAAGAAAGAGGGAATCGATCGCGCACGTCAGCATTTGCATCAATTAGTGCCAGAGAATGACCTGCAGCGTACCCAATTAATACTGGCAGAGGCGCAGTTATTACGAGAAGTTAACGCACATCATGAGGTCTTTAATTTACTAGACGGAACCCTGGAAAAGATTCCAGATCAGCCCGATTTACTTTACGACCGGGCCTTGGCGGCAGAAAAAATTGGCAAATTTGACATCGCAGAAAAAGATTTGCGCAAGCTGATCGAGTTAAGGCCAGATAGTGCGCATGTATATAATGCACTGGGCTATAGTCTCGCAGAGCGAGGATTGCGCTTGCCAGAAGCATTGGCATTAATCAAGAAAGCTGTTGAGCTATCACCAGACGATCCATACATTATGGATAGTCTGGGGTGGGTGTATTATCGAATGGGTAATCTTAAGGAAGGTCTCAATTATCTGAATCTTGCTTTCTCCTCTCGCCCTGATCCGGAGATTGCTGCTCATTTAGGGGAGGTGCTCTGGGTCAAGGGAGCAAGAGAGGATGCTGAAAGAATATGGCGTTCTGCTCTTGAAACAAATCCAGACAATGAAGTGTTGCTGGATACCATAAAAAGATTGATGCAGTAGCTTTGGTTTTTAACGGAGTATTCTAAGAGCAGCTACACGCTGCTCGATTTTCTTCATCAACTGCTGATATCCGGGTGTATCGATACTGCCAAAACGGGCGATAAACTCTGATTCGGGCATATGTTCTGGAAAATCAGACCAGGCTGGCATTAAATCAGTATCCTTTAGTTCGGTTGTTGCCATTACCCTTTGTATTTTTAGCGCTGATGCTCGATTTGCAATAGCTTTCTCAGCGAATTTTATGCCTGCACGGTTGGCTGCGATATCATTAAATGAAAAACCACTTCCAGACCGTGAATCTTCAATTTCTTTATAGAGGCCGATCGCATCGGAAAGCATTGTGTCCGCATAAGCGGTGATGGCGGCAGATACCATAAAATGTTTAGCAAAATCATCTCGCCCATCAAGAGTGACTTTAAGACCAGTAGGTTTTGGCCAGTTATTCGCTTCTGGGAAAAGCAATTTAAAGGGTAAGCCTAGTACATGGAATGTTGTTGCAAGAATGGCGGCGCGATTTTCTTCTAGAGGATTGCCATTAATTGAACGCTTGGAGGCAAGATGCATTGCTCGAGTCAGAAATTCTGAAAGAGGAATGGTTGCTTTATTTCTAAGGTTTTGATTATTAGCAAACATGAGGTGATAACGAAGCACTCTTTCTTGCTCCTGTTTGCTCATGATAGGCGCACCAACGACCATATTGCTTGCTTTCCCAAATAAACCACCTTCCCATCGATAGACGATATTGAGTCCATCCTGAGATATTTTTATCTGCTGGAGCGCATCTAAACCTGCTCGAAATTCAGGATTATTATTTTGTAGCCAGTGCAGAAATTGTTGAACTAATAAATTGGTGAGAGATGCTGGTAACTGCAAATTTCCAACCCGGATTGATTGAGGTAGCGGAAGATGGTTGGTTTCAGTAAGTGTCGTTTCAAAGTTTAGATAACCCTTCAGTGCATTGCCAGGAATAGGATAGCTTAATCGAAGCAATACCTCGCCATTATCAAGCGCTGCCTGTGCCCGGCCATTGATGAAAAGATGCGCCAAATAATTTATTACCATATCAAAGTCTTCCGGAAGAATTCTTGCAGTTGCTATTTCTCCTGGATAAACCTTATGACGATGGGTATCGATGATGTGCTTAATGCGCTCAATATGCTTGGGAGCAATGGCGATAGCTCTATCAACTTGAGGCTCATTTTCAATGGCGAGATAAAGTATTGCTAAGGGTGAAAGAAAAAATATTAATAAGCCGATTATTATTATCCGAAAAAATATGCTCAAGATTTTTTTTACCACCAGTAACGATAAGGTCCATAGTAACCCCTATAGAAATAGGGGTAGCCGTAATAGTAAGGATAATAATTGTATCGATAATCTTTGGGCCACAAGTAAATTGCCGTTGCGGAAATAAGCGGTACTCGTATAGTTTTATTGCCAATGGTGCGTTCAATATCACCCTTGATTATTCCAGCAACAGTTATCTCGGTATCTTTAGTGTAGACGGCGGGATCAAGAAAGTCATTGCTTTGAATGACAAAGCGACCTTCATTTTTCTTGCTCAGCTGTGGATATCCTTTGTAATCTAGAGGGTAAAATAGAATTTGTACTAAACTTAGGTCTTTTTCATTTTCGACATCGATGATAATACCCCCCCAGCGGACGGGTACGTCCTTATACGCGCTGATATCCTGATTAACTGCTTGGTAGGGTGCCTGAATAAAAGGAAAATCCCTTACGGCAGGTGGCAGGCTAGTGCAGCCACTTGCCAGGAGAAGTAAACTGATCATTGATAAGAACGATTTCATATTTACTCCTTTCCCACATGAATTTGCTTTCGATGTTTGGGGAATTGCTCATCAAATTCAGAAAATATTGTATCCATTTTATTCGACCATTAATGAAATAAATAATTCTTGACTTAAGTAGCAGAGAAGGCCATTACGCTGAATGGATTGCGATGTTATTAGTTCCATCATGCAATATGATGGGGAGGGTTGTCGAGGTTAAATTGTTCAAATACTGAGTAAAATTATTTGCTCCTTTCGATTGAAAGGTATAATGCATATCTTGCTGTCAGTAAATAAACTGATATCGATATTATCTTCTACTATTGTGACCTACTGATTTAACAGATGTCGATAGATCCTGAAAAAATGCACAATGTCCAACCGGTACTGGAAATTAGGAGTAGTACTTTTTTTGTGCCGGTTTTGGTTTTGTACAGTAATGATTTGACTGTTATTGAGCAACGATTGCAGCAAAAAGTATCTCAAGCGCCGGATTTCTTCAGAAGCTCACCCATCGTGTTTGATTTGCATGAATTGAACAATCATAATAAAGAAATAGATGTTGTGGGTTTGGTGGAACTGATTCGTAAAGTTGGCTTATTTCCTATAGGAATACGTGGCGGTAACGAATCTCAAAATGAGCAGGCAAGCTCGATATTTATTCCAGTAGATGCTGTTCGAAGTAGCCAAAATATGGCAACTGAAATACCCAAGGTATCTGCACCTGTTCCTGAGCGACAAACGATTGTTAAGGAAGTGGTTGTGAATAATGCAGCGACACTCATTACTCAACCAGTTCGTTCAGGTCAGCGTATTTATGTATCTGGTGATTTAATTATCTTGACTCAGGTTAGCGCGGGCGCTGAGATCATGGCTGAAGGTAATATCCATGTTTACAATACATTGAGAGGCAGAGCGCTTGCAGGGGTGCAAGGCAATACGGATGCAAGAATATTTTGTTTTGACTTACAAGCTGAACTTGTTTCAATAGCTGGAGATTATAAGACGAGTGAAGATCTTAAGGAGACAGTTCGAAAAAAACCAGTTCAAATCTATTTGCAGAACCATGCTTTGATAATAAAAGAATTAGTATAGGCTATTTCAGCGAAGGAGAATCAAGTGGCAAGAATCATTGTCGTAACGTCGGGCAAAGGGGGGGTTGGTAAGACTACCACAAGTGCTGCTATTGCCATGGGATTGGCAAAAAGAGGGCATAAAACAGTCGTGATTGATTTTGATGTGGGATTACGCAATCTTGATCTTATCATGGGCTGCGAACGGCGAGTGGTATACGATTTCATCAATGTGATTAATGGAGAGGCAAATCTCAATCAGGCATTAATCCGTGATAAGAACTGTAATTTGCTCTATATTTTGCCTGCCTCGCAAACGCGTGATAAAGATGCTTTAAGTCTGGAAGGGGTAGGAAGAATACTGGAAGAACTCTCCAAAGATTTTAAATATATCGTGTGCGACTCACCTGCGGGCATTGAAAAGGGCGCTCATTTGGCGATGTACTATGCAGATGATGCTTTTGTCGTGACTAATCCAGAAGTATCTTCTGTCCGAGATTCAGATCGCATGCTTGGCATTATGGCAAGCAAATCACGTAGAGCAGAGCTAGCAATGGAGCCTATCAAAGAGTACTTGTTATTGACTCGCTATGATCCCAAAAGGGTTGAGTCAGGAGAGATGCTGAGTCTGGATGATGTGCAGGAAATATTATCTCTGCATTTACTGGGTATTATTCCAGAGTCAAAATCAGTTCTGAATGCCTCTAATTCAGGCATTCCGGTGATCTTGGATGAGAAAAGTGATGCGGGTCAGGCTTATGCTGATGTAGTGGCGCGTTATCTTGGGGAAAACAGACCCCATCGTTTTATTGAGAGTAAAAAAGGGTTTCTTAGGAAGCTTTTTGGAGGAAAATAATGGGTTTGCTGGATTATTTTAGATCATCTAAATCTAAAACAGCTTTTGTTGCTAAGGAAAGACTGCAAATTCTCGTGGCACACGAACGTTATTATCGTAATAAACCTTCTTACCTTCCACAATTGCAAGAAGAGTTGCTAGCAGTCATTCGTAAATATGTCAAGGTTGATCAAGACGCTATTTCAGTTAAATTTGAACAGGATGAAAACCAAGAAACGCTTGAACTGAATATTGTGTTACCTGACGCTCAAAGCAGCAAAAGTACACCGGAAGTTTCCAAAGGTGATCTTTGATTAATCTCTATTTTGTTGTGAAACAATGACGTATGCATTGCAGTGGAAACAAGCAATAGCAGTAAGCTGGGCGCCTTGCTGCTGTGTATGTGAAAAAATGTAGGTTAGATATCCATTGATCAATAGCATCAGAAATAATGAGTTTTTTGTATGGAAGTTGCTGCTTTGCGTACTTCCGATGTTTGTTGGCTGTGCAGTATTCGAAAGCCGGGATGTAGTCGTTACTACAATTGTTACTCAGCCCGGAGAAGAGGTGCTAAAGGAGACAGTTACTGATTTTGGGTTGATTGGTAGGGTTTCGGTCAAAGCAGATAAACATGGATTCTCGGGCGGTGTGCATTGGCGACATACAGATATCAGTGACGAACTACTGCTATTTTCACCATTAGGGCAGACTGTTGCCCAGATTGACCGAGGTCCAGAAGGTGTGCACCTCATTACCTCAGAGCAAAAGACTTATTATGCAAGTAGTGTGGAAGATTTGACGGAAGATGTATTGGGATGGCGTTTGCCTCTTTCTGGATTGCAATTTTGGGTGCTGGGGACTCATTTTCCGTTCACAATGTCCGAGAAGGATTTGGATGCAAGTGGCCGTACAGTGGCAATCAGGCAAGATGGCTGGAGAATTACTTATTTAGATTATTTTTCGCAGCCTGTTCCAACATATAATATTCTTCCAAGGGTAGTGGAGCTTAGTCGTGTGGACTTGAAGCTGAGATTGGTCATTGATGATTGGAAAATCAAAGATTGATGATATTCATGTTTAGAAGATATCTTGTGAAACTCAAAGAATATGCAAATTTTTCCAGCGCCTGCCAAACTTAATTTGTTTTTACATGTCATTGGACGCCGGGATGATGGGTATCATCTGTTACAGACAGTTTTTAGATTTTTGGATTTTTCTGATCAGATAGGATTTGTTTTAAGAGATGACTCTGTCATCAAATTGCATACACCTATTCCTGGCGTACCTGAAGAAAATGACTTATGTGTTCGGGCAGCAAAATTGTTGCAGCAAAGAAGTCACAAAAATCTTGGGGTGGAAATTTTTCTGGAGAAGCGCATTCCCATGGGCGGTGGCTTAGGAGGCGGGAGCTCTGATGCGGCAACAACCCTGCTTGCACTAAATCGTTTATGGGGGATAAACTGGAAGAGAGCTCATTTAATGGAATTAGGTCTGGAGCTAGGTGCTGATATTCCTGTATTTATCTATGGTGAGAATGCTTTTGCAGAGGGGATAGGTGAGAAACTTTCAGCTATCGCACTACCACCAGCTTGGTATTTGGTATTAACGCCATCAGTGCATGTTTCAACAGGACAGATTTTTTCAAGTAAAGAATTGACACGAAATACAAATCCTATCACAATACCGCCCTTTTCCATCTGGCAAGGACGTAATGATCTTGAATCAGTGGTTTGCCAGATATATCCTATTGTGGCAAGATATCTGGAATGGCTGAAGAAATTGAATAATACGACATTGGTAGCAATGAGTGGCTCAGGTGCTTGTGTATTTGCCGAATTTGCAAACGAGCGTGCAGCAAGGCATGCATTTCAGCAATTACCTGATGGGATGAGTGGTTTCGTGGCAGAGGGATTAGCCTCTCACCCGTTGCAAAATTTTTTAGAAGAGTAATGAACTTGGGGAGTCGCCAAGCGGTAAGGCACCGGATTTTGATTCCGGCATTCGTAGGTTCGATCCCTACCTCCCCAGCCAGTCATCTGTAATGATCAGAATCGATTTTGAGTAACTGGTTTTCTGGTTCGAATCAGAGCATATAAATTAAAAGTATGTGGCGAGCTTTGTATTACCAAGAGGGGTCTATGTTTTTCAGTTTTCAGTTAGTAGCAGGAAAGCATTAACCATGTCTTACGATAGCTTGATGGTTTTTACTGGCACAGCTAATCCACAATTGGCCCAGGATGTGGTCAAGTATCTCAATATTCATTTAGGACGAGCGACGGTTTCTCGTTTCAGCGATGGCGAGATCATGGTAGAACTGCTTGAGAATGTGCGTGGCAAGGATGTGTTCGTACTGCAGTCCACTTGCGCGCCTACCAATGATAGTCTTATGGAAATACTGGTGATCGTGGATGCTTTGAAGCGTGCTTCAGCAGGTCGCATTACCGCAGCAATTCCATACTTTGGTTATGCACGTCAAGATAGAAGGCCGCGGTCGGCGCGTGTTCCGATTACAGCTAAGGTGGTAGCCAATATGCTTGCCACCGTTGGAGTGGATCGACTTTTGACGATGGATTTACATTCGGACCAGATCCAGGGTTTCTTCGATATTCCTGTAGATAACATTTACGGGATGCCTATATTGCTCGGTGATATATGGAAGCATAATTATCAGGATTTGATCGTAGTATCTCCTGATGTAGGCGGTGTTGTAAGAGCGAGACATTTGGCCAAGCGTTTAGAATGTGATCTTGCCATTATCGATAAGCGCCGCCCTAAACCGAATGAATCCAAAGTAATGAATATCATCGGTGAAGTTAAGGGGCGTACTTGCGTCATCATAGACGACATGGTGGATACAGCTAATACGCTATGCGAAGCTGCCAGAGCTTTAAAAGAGGAAGGCGCTGAGAGGGTCGTTGCCTATTCTACACACGCGGTACTGTCTGGAAAGGCAGCGGAGCGAATCGCAAATTCTAAACTGGATAAATTAGTGGTTACTGATACGATACCATTACGTGAGGATGCCAAGGCGTGCGATCGAATTTGTCAGTTGAGTGTGGCGAATTTACTGGGTGAATCCCTGCTCCGAATAAGCAATGAGAGTTCATTGAGCTCATTGTTTATGGAGTAAATGGAGATATTTTTATTTTTGGTTTATCTGGTCGCGGATAAATCTTGTTTTGGAGAATTGGAATGCAAATTGAAATTGATGCTAATAAACGTGAATTGCAGGGTAAAGGTGCGAGCCGCCGTCTGCGTACAATTGGTAAAGTTCCTGGTGTAGTTTATGGAGGGGGAGGAACTGCACAATCTATAGAATTAGACCATAATAATTTATTTCACAAGCTTAGACAGGAAGCATTTCATGCATCTGTTTTATCATTAAATATTGAAGGTGTTAAAGAGCAGGTATTGTTGCGCGATGTGCAAATGCATCCATACAAGCCGCAAGTGCTTCATGTCGACTTTCAGCGTATTGATAGGAACAAAAAGATGCACATGAAGGTTCCACTGCATTTCATAAATGCTGAGCTTTCACCTGGAGTAAAACTATCGGGTGGCATGATAAGCCATGTACTTACCGAAGTGGACATATTATGCTTGCCTAAAGATTTACCTGAGTATATTACTGTGGATTTAGCGGAAATGACTGTAGGTAGTACGTTGCACTTGAGTGATCTCAAATTGCCAGAAAATGTGGAAGCTTCTGCACTGATCAGGGGGGATAATTTACCTGTGGCTACTCTCATTGTTCAGCGAGGAGGTGAATCTGAAGAAGGTGGTGCGGGCGCTTAAATAGGCTAGATACTTATCCCGTGAATTGGAAATGCATAATGGATACTCTATGTATTTCGATTCCCATAACTAAGCGATTGCACATGAGCATACCCAGCTTGATGGAATGCTGTCTTGCGGCCAAGCCAAGTAACCAATGAAGCTCATTGTGGGGCTTGGTAATCCCGGCGGGGAATATGCTGCTACCCGTCACAATGTCGGATTCCACTGGCTGTGTCGACTGGCTGAAGAATTACAAATCCCATTTAAATCAGAAGCTAAGTTTCATGGTTTATGTGCAAATGTTATGCACGGTGATGAATCGTTATGGTTGCTTAAGCCGCAGACATACATGAATGCTAGTGGAATGGCTGTGGCGGCATTATCTCGTTTTTATAAGATTTCTCCTGACCAGGTACTGGTCGTTCATGATGAGCTGGATTTGCCGCCTGGCACCGCCAAATTAAAGTTAGGTGGCGGGGCAGGAGGGCATAATGGCCTTAAGGATATTATTTCACGTCTTGCCACCAAGGATTTCTGGCGTCTGAGAATTGGTATAGGTCATCCGGGAAATAAAAATGAGGTGGCGAATTATGTATTGCATCCACCCAGAAAAGAAGAAGCTTTATTGATCAATGATGCTATCCAGCGAAGCTTGGTTGTCTGGCCACTCATTGCAAGCAGCGATTACTCCGCTGCGATGCATAAATTGCACACCAAACAAAAAGAGACCTAAAGCTGCACTTTTTATTTGGTGTATTTTCCCGTTTACTAGAAATTCGATAAGAACCAGATTATGAGCCTGAAGTGTGGCATCGTTGGCTTGCCTAATGTGGGTAAATCAACACTTTTCAATGCGCTAACCAAAGCGGGCATTGCTGCTGAGAATTACCCTTTTTGTACGATTGATCCTAATGTGGGTGTGGTCGAGGTGCCTGATCAGCGCCTCAAGAAGCTCAGTGAAATCGTTAATCCCCAGAAAGTACAGTCCGCTATTGTCGAGTTTGTCGATATTGCGGGTCTTGTGGCAGGCGCGTCCAAAGGTGAGGGATTAGGCAATAAATTTCTGGCAAACATCCGTGAAACAGATGGAATTATTCATATGGTGCGTTGCTTTGCTGATGACAATGTGGTGCATGTGGCGGGTAAGGTGGATCCCGTTTCGGATATCGAAGTAATTCACACTGAACTCGCATTGGCTGATTTAGCTACAGTGGAAAAAGCATTGCAACGAGAAATCAAACTGGCCAAATCGGGCAATAAGGAAAGTATCCGGTGCGTGAGTGTGCTGGAGAAATTACATGCCCATCTTGATCACGGATGGCCAGCGCGGAGCCTGGCGCTAGAGAAAGAGCAGCAAGCGCTTCTGAAATCATTGTGCTTGTTGACATCAAAGCCTACTATTTATGTGGCGAATGTTGCGGATAATGGTTTCGGGAACAATCCACTATTGCAAAGCGTCCGGGAGTATGCGGCAGGTGAGGGAGCGCCTGTTGTTGCCATCTGTGCTTCGCTCGAAGCGGAAATTGCGGATTTGTCTGATGAAGATAAACAAGTATTTCTAGCAGATGTCGATCTGGAAGAACCTGGCTTAAATCGCCTGATTCGCGCTGCTTATCAAATACTTGGACTGCAAACGTATTTCACCGCAGGTGTCAAGGAAGTGCGCGCATGGACGATTTACAAAGGAGATACTGCTCCGCAAGCAGCGGGGGTGATCCATACTGATTTTGAAAGAGGCTTTATCCGCGCTGAAGTCATTGCCTATGATGACTTTGTCGCTTATAACGGTGAACAAGGTGCCAAAGAAGCTGGAAAAATGCGTTTAGAAGGTAAGGAATATGTTGTGAATGATGGCGACGTGATCCATTTTCGCTTTAATGTGTAGATTATATTGCTATACGCTATCGGCGTATGAAAATTGCTTGATATGGTCTGCCCTTATGTCTGCGTGATTGAGATATAAGGGCAGATGCTTTTGTAATTAGAAATTCAGAAACAAGTTGACGCCCACAATATGCATCATTTGATCCGGGCGGGCGTTATGTGGTCTATTGATATATTGGTTCATATAGCCAATTTCTCCAGTGGCCATTTGATTGAACTTCCAACCTAGCCCGACAAAACCTCTATTCTGATCAAAGCCGTTGGTAATCCAACCTTTCTGAGGCGTATTCATGGCAATAAACAATTCATCCTGTACTATAAAACTAAGGTTCGGGGAGATGAAAGGCATGGGAATGGCTAGTTTTATCAATTGGCGGAATCGATAAGCTACATCATTCTTGCCGGGATCGGGAACATCATGATCAAAAAAGCGTTGCTCAAAGCGGCTGCGCCATTGGAATCTACCAAACGAAAGGTTATCGGTATAGATTAATTGTTGCCATATCCGGTGTTCATCATAGGGGCCCTGTGCGCCAGAGATGGGTTCGGCGGTTGGTGCCCAGGCATAACCTGCCCAAATCGTAATTTTGTCATTAATGGCATAACCTATGCCTGGACGTATTAGGGACTGAGTAAATTGACTGGAATCATTGCCAAAACGTCCCTGTCCTTCGAGCCAGAGCCTCCAGTTTTTCAAATTTTCATTACCTGTTACATTACCTAAATTTACGTTCGCCATAATTTGACCCCAGGTCTGGAAGTCAGTATCAACATCTTCAGCTAAGGCGGGAGCCGACAGCAAACTAAACGCAGTGAATACTGTAAAAAGTTTTAGCTTTTTTAACATATATTTTTTCCTTTGGTTGATAGAAGTCCTTAATTTTCTTATGTATGTATTTAAAAAAAGAAAATTTACTTAAGAACTGATTGTGTTGAACAATTAAAAAGATTAGGTAACTTTTATTTGTCTTTAAGTGAGCTGATGTTACAAAGCGAAATGCTGCGGGGGCACAGCGTATCATAGGAAATGTGAAGAAAATGTTAAGGAAATATGAGAAAAGTGTTAAGAGAAGGTATTTGGGAGCAAAAAATACCTTGACAAGCATTGGATATTGCTGCAAGAAACACTATCGGGGTTGGACTTCTGATCGGAGAGGTTACGCTATAACACGTAATATCCGCCTCTTTCTTAGAATGAGTAAACTCATGAGAGGATGGGGAAAGCAAAATCGAGTTAACCAACCAGGCTGAATATATTTCTAGCAATATCATGCTTCCCGGAAAAACCAGAGTGATAGCCATTCAGTCAAGAGATATCAATTTGTAAGGATAACGATGATGATAGAAAAATATAAATCAGAACATCTTTATGAGTGGATGGTAACAGTACGCCGTATCTTGCATCACCATCCTGAATTAGCCTTTGAAGAAGTCCAAACCGCAAAAGTATTGATGTCCGAGCTAGGCAAATTGGGGATTCCTTATGATTATAATGGTGTTGGCAGTGCGGTGATTGGCAAACTGCTTTATAAGAATCCTGCTGCACCATTCATTGCGCTGCGCGCGGACATGGATGCGCTGCCCGGTGCCGAAAACACTGATTTGCCGTTTGCTTCCTGCATAAAAGATAAAATGCATGCATGTGGGCATGATGCGCATATGGCCATGGTGCTGGGTGCCGCCGCACTGCTAAAATCATCACCGCCTCCTTGCCATGTGCTGTTTGTCTTTCAGCCAGCAGAAGAAAAAGGGGGCGGGGCGCGCGTAGTCTTGGAATCAGGTGCTTTGCAAGGCGTCAGCGCGATCTTTGGTGGGCATGTGACCCACCATTATCGTGTTGGAGAAATGATGGTGGCGGGTGGGGTCATCACTGCTCAGTCTGACCGTTTTGAAATTCATATTAAAGGTAAAGGCGGACACGGCGCGCGGCCCCATGAAGCGACCGATGCCATCGTGATTACCGGTTTGTTGATCACTGCCATGCAAACACTGGTTTCGCGCGAAATTAACCCGGTTTATCCTGCTGTGGTGACGATTGGCACGGTTCATGCGGGCAGCGCGCCTAATGTGATTGCGGCAGAGGCGATTCTGCAAGGATCGATTCGTACTACCCTCCCTGAAGTGCGCGATTGCATCCATAACGGATTAAAGCGTATGGCCAGAGCCATAGGTGAATTGCACAATGCCAAAGTAGAGATTGACATCACGCAAGGCTATCCACCCGTTGTTAATACCACCCGGGAAACCTACGTTGCTTACCGCGCAGCTGAAAAAGTTGTGGGGCATGGAGGCTTGATGACGCTCGATCATCCCAGCATGGGATCAGAAGATTTTTCTTATTATCTGCAAAAGATACCCGGTTGCTATGTCCGTTTTGGCGCAAGGCGGCATGAGGATGACTATATCCCGTTACATAGCCCGGAGTTTGATATCAATGAGGAGGTATTGAAAGTGGGCGCTGCATTTTTTGATGAAGTCGTCCGAGAGGCGGCGCAAGAATTTTCAAGTTGATTCCATCTTGGAATTTATCCCGTCCAAACCATTAACTGTTGGGATAGAACTCGAACTGCAACTGCTCGATAAGGAAAATTTCAAGCTGGTAAATGGAATCGGACCTTTGCTCGAGCGCTATCCGGAATCACCCTATATCAAACCGGAGTTTATCCAGAATACCGTCGAGGTGATTTCCAAGGTTGGGGAAAACACTGCGCAGGTTCACGCGCATCTTATTCAGCTGGTCAAAGCAGTGAAACAGACTTGTCTCACGCTGGAGATGGAGCTATGCGCTGCCGGTACTCACCCATTTGACAAGGAATTAGCCTTATTTACTCCGCTGCCACGTTACCTGAGAATGGAAACGGATACCGGTTATTTAGGCCATACCCAAATCACTTTCGCAACTCAGGTGCATATTGGTGTGCAGGAGGCAGCAGAAGCGCTTTATCTGATGCATGCATTCAAGGCTTATCTGCCCCTATTAATCGCGCTTTCTGCCAGCTCTCCATTCTGGCGCGGCTATGACACAGGTTTTGCATCCTACCGCCAGCGTATCCTGGCGGCCACACGCAGTTATGGCATACCGCCCAGTTTTAATGATTGGCAGCACTTCATGGATTTTTATAACGCCTCGCAACGCGCCGGCATGATACAAACCATCAATGACATCCACTGGGATATCAGAGTGCGGCCGCAGTGGGGTACAGTCGAAGTCAGAGTGATGGATGCGCAACCGACCATTAGCGAGGCGATCCAACTTGCCAGTTTTATTCGGGTTTTGGCCGCCTATTTGCTGGCACACCAGCAAGCCGACATCGAAGCTATGCCGCATGCATTACCTTGGTGGATTGAAAAAGACAATTGTTATATGGCCTCGCACTTGGGATTGGAAGCAAACTGCGTGGTCGATAAAAGTGGCTTGTTCAAACCTATCCATGAAATCTGGCAGATAGTGCAAGCTGAAATCCAGCCTTACGCCAGCGAAATAGGAGAATCGGAATATTTTGAACAACTCGTCAAGCGTGTGGCAGAACGGAATATCAGCTATCAGCGTCAACGTACCGTTTACCAAGAAACACACTCGTGCAAGAGAGTTGTTTCAGCGCTGATCAGTGAGCTAGCAGATAATCTGGCTTATAGCTGAGCTGAATAGATTGCTATCCTCTACAGCGATACTTTTGACTGGACGTCATAGCAGTTTGATTGAGCCTGTCCCCACAGGCGCGGGGGAAACG
>CAZKPL010000003.1:0-2919 GCA_964554625.1 uncultured Nitrosomonas sp.
GTTTGTTACGGGCCTGCTTGGGATTGGGATTTTTCACCCGGCGCGTCACGCTGGCAATTCCCACACAAAAACGCGCCGCCACCTGCGCAATTGTAAGTCCTTCCTTCTTGCGAACGGATAAGACTTTGCAGCGAAATGATACTGGATATGTCATCTATGGATTGCAATTAATTTATATGATCTGGTCGAGTTTTTGTAGAGGAATTATTTGCCGCATCGGGAGAGGCGGACAAATTCCCATTTGCATGTCTTTTTGTACATCCTCCATCTTGAAGCTGGGCATCGATAAACGGTTTCTTTGGGACGCTGATGATCTTGAATTGATCAAATCCCTACTTGTTCGTCTCCGCTGTTCGCAGCGAAGCAGACTCTTGATAGATCAAATTCAAAACGACGGCTAGGCATAATGCATTATTCGGTGCGACTCCAGACGCTGCAGGGTTAAAAGTATTCTTCTCGCGATCATAAGGGCAGTCTCTTTGACTCATTAGCCATTCTCCTGCAAACGCATAAATATCAATGAAAATCAATGGATCTACATGCACCTCTCATTTTTTAGGAAAATATCGGAAAACAGGAAGTAAATAAATACGTGCAAATACGTAAGAGAGTAAAGAAATCAGGAATTACAGAAAATCTGAAGAAAACCTGCTCAAAAAAATGAGCAACTTTAAGAAAAATAGCTTCAAGAAAGCTACCGAAAAACTTGCGATCCTTACAAACAGAATCTCAGACTAAAAGTATCGTGTTTTTCAACGGCCCTGCTAGACAATCTCTCACTCTACAGAAATAATTAATTTTCAGCAGTGCTGTAAACAGCAATGAAGGAGAAAGTCAGCATGGCTTTGGAGTTCATCGTGGTGCAGTACCCAGAAAAGCGGAAAGTGCTCATTGACGGCCAACCGTGTGGCCTGTCGAAAAATTCAAAAAACTGATAGCAACAAAAAATCCAGCAATGTGCACCAAGGAAATCGCAAAATTAGACATCATGTTTTGATCTGTCCATTTCAAGAGATGAGGATTATGCTGAGATGGGAAACCCCAACACAGAGCCGTAATTGAGAGAACAGGTCATGAAGAAGTTTACCGCAAAGGCGTTTAAACTCGAAACGACATCAGCATTTAGAGCTGCCGAAGAAACCACAGCAGGCGAGAATGGCGCCAGTGGCAAGTGCTGGAACAAACCACGTTCTTTTATGCTCCGCCTCTCAAGAAATGCAATCAGGGCCTTTTTGGATGCATAGTTTCATTGCATTTTTCAGAAATGCTTAAACGTTAGGCAGCCCGCTATCAAGAATGGCGGTGTTCAGGCTGACATTCAATACTTTCCGGCATCTCTGCTGGTGATCTGGCCCGCTGCTCCAAGAGCACTCAATGTCGCTTTGAAAGTTTGATCAAGATCAATATTCCCCCTATTCATAACGGGTATTATCCTAATCGTTGTTTAAAAACAATTTTAATTATCCGCTTATGCTAAAGGAATTTCATATGAAAATTATACACTTGGCTGCGATAGTGGCTGTATTGGTTTTAGCCGGTTGCAAACCATCGGCGCCAGAAACGCCTGATCCTTCGAAATATGGACAAACTATTCAGCCCTTCCATCAGATACCTGCGGAAGCTCAGGAAGGCGGGGGTAAAGCCAGATCAACAGAAGAAAAATCACAGTACTAAACTAAAGATTGGTAAGCGTTCTATAGCTGACAAGCGGCATGCGGGCTCTAAGCTACAGAACGCTGTGGTTTGCTTTCTTGTCGGCTGATGCTAGTTTCCACGCATGAACATCTTGTCTAGCTCGGCCAAACTGATTCCGAACCAGGTTGGTCTGCCATGATTACACTGATCGGAGCGTTCGGTCGCTTCCATTTCGCGCAGTAATGCATTCATTTCCGTAGTCGTTAATTGACGATTGGCGCGAACGGAGCCATGACAAGCCATCGTAGCCAGAAGCTCGTTACGTTTACTGGTCAATAGCTGACTGGCTCCAAATTCACGAATCTCGGCTAACACATCGCGAGCCAGTTTGACTGTATCAGCATCTTTTAACATCATAGGGACTGCTCGTATAACGAGGGAGGTGGGAGTAAGTGCCGCTATTTCAAAACCCAGCTCATTTAAAATGGCATGATTTTCCTCGACTGTGGCCACATCCAACTGATCAGTCTGGAAGGTCACTGGCATCAGCAGCGGTTGCATCGATAAGGTATGCTGATCAAGCGCTGATTTGAGTTTTTCATAAACAACGCGCTCATGGGCTGCGTGCATATCGACGATGATTAAACCCTGCTCATTTTGTGCCAGGATATAAATTCCTAGAAGTTGTCCCAATGCAAAGCCCAGTGGTGGAATCGACTGCGTGGACTGAATGGGTGGATTGACGGGACTCGTATCCAGCAAATCCGCGTTGTCACCGAATAAAGTCTGATAAAAAGCCGGGGGTTGCGCAATGGTTTTAAGCGGTAAATTGACTTGCCGTGAATAGCCTATCGGAGGATGTTGAGAATTTTGGGTTGCCTGGGTAACGAGGGGAGAGAGGATTTGTGTATCCGATTTACGCTGGGGTGATGCCAATACTTTGTGGATACTGTGAAAAACAAATTGATGCACAGCGCGCGCATCACGGAAGCGTACTTCTGCCTTGGCTGGATGAACGTTGACATCAACATTTTCAGGGTTGATTTGAAGATACAGCACGAACGCGGGATGGCGATCCAGATGGAGCACATCACGATAAGCTTCGCGTAAAGCGTGAGAAATCAGTTTATCCCTGACGTAGCGGCCATTGACAAAAAAATACTGCATGTCACGAGCTGAACGCGAATAAGTGGGCAGCGCAACCATACCTTGCAAATTGACATCAGCTGCCTCCTCGGAAACGGGTACAGCAGTCTGGCCAAATTCTTCTCCTAGTACAGCAGT
>CAZKPL010000003.1:3019-26636 GCA_964554625.1 uncultured Nitrosomonas sp.
GTACAGCAGTCTGGCCAAATTCTTCTCCTAGTACAGCAGTGATACGTTGAGCGGTATCTGTCGCGTATAAGTGGCTTCGTACCTTGCCATTGTGCTGCAGACTAAATGCGATATCGGCATGGGACAGCGCGATACGTCGGAATACTTCCTCGCAATGTGCAAATTCAGTGGCTTCGGTTTTCAGAAACTTGCGACGTGCCGGCAGATTAAAAAAAAGATCGCGTACCTCCAGGGTGGTGCCAACACCTCGTGCCGTTGGTTCAGGACGGCTAACTTGTCCTCCTTCTGCTTGAATATGCCAAGCATGCTTATCGCCAGACTGATAACTTGCTAATAGTAATCGAGAGACTGCTCCGATACTGGCGAGTGCTTCGCCACGGAACCCCAGGCTGGCTATTTTTTGCAAATCTTCCTGTGTGCTGATTTTGCTCGTTGCATGACGTGCTAATGCGAGAGGCAGGTCGCTTCCAGAGATTCCTTTTCCATTATCAGCTACGCGGATCAGACTAAGACCACCTTGCATAATGTGTACTGTGATTTCGTTTGTGCCAGCATCTATACTGTTTTCGAGGATCTCTTTCAGCACTGAGGCGGGGCGCTCGATCACTTCCCCTGCAGCGATTTGATTGATGAGCACATCTGGAAGCAGCTTGATTGCGTTCATATGAAAATAAATTGAGTATGCATGGGCATTATTTTGCCCTAAAGTTATGATACGCTTGATAGAAAGTCACATACATGGTTTTACTCAAGCAGAGCAGGCAAGGAATTTCTGGCTGGAAACAGTGGAAACTTTCATTAAGGAATGGAAGTTTATACCCAGAGTTGTTAAGCATTCCATCGGGTGCAACATAGTTATTGTTTAAATATTCAGTTAATACTATCCTGATGGTTAGTTATTATTTGACACCGACACAGGAGTACCATGACACAAGATGAACAAAAACGTGCGGCTGCTCAAGCCGCCATTCAGCATATTCCGATTGGGGCAGTAATTGGTGTAGGAACCGGATCTACCGCTAACTATTTCATAGACGAACTTGCTAAAATCAAGCATAAAATTGAAGGTGCGGTTGCCAGCTCCGAAGCGACGGCACAACGTTTAAGCAAACATGGCATAGACGTATTGGATCTTAACACGGTTACAGATTTGCCCGTCTATGTAGATGGCGCAGATGAAATTACCAAACATTTGCACATGATTAAAGGTGGCGGCGGCGCTTTGACCCGTGAAAAGATTGTTGCTGCAGTAGCAAGAAAATTCATATGCATCGCTGATCAGAGTAAGTTGGTCGATATATTGGGTACCTTTCCGCTCCCAGTGGAAGTCATTCCGATGGCACGCAGCTATGTGGCGCGAGAAATTACCTTGCTAGGTGGCCATCCAGCCCTGCGTCAGGGATTTATTACCGATAATGGCAACGTTATTCTGGATATACATGGCCTGCAAATCCTGAATCCAGTTGAACTGGAAACGGCGCTTAACCAAATAACAGGGGTCGTCACTAACGGATTGTTTGCCAGAAAAGGTGCAGATACTCTGTTGCTGGGTACGGACAAAGGCGTTGAAGTTATGACTGTTTGACATTTTGACCTGTAATCAGAATGTCACGGGCTACGGAGAAAGAGAACAGTTTTATCTGACTTATCAGAAGGTAGGATATGGCCAATAAAGAACACATTTCGAAAAGATTTGATGCCGATCTTGAAGAAGTGCGCACCCGGGTGCTGCAAATGGGGGGATTTGTCGAAGAGCAGATTGAACATGCGATAGAGGCTTTAACGGATGGTAATGAAGCGATCATCGAGCAAGTCATTGCCAATGATCATCGAGTCAACGCCATGGAAGTCTCAATCGATGAGATCTGCAATCAGATCATTGCGCGCAGACAACCCACAGCCAGTGATCTACGTATGATCATGACCGTCATCAAGACAATTACTGATTTGGAACGAATCGGTGATGAAGCTGCAAAAATTGCCCGCATGGCGAGACTTATCTATGCAGCAGATCGCTTACATGCACCACGTTTTGTAGAAGTTAAGCATGTTGCCAAAATTGCTCTGGATATGTTGCACAAGGCACTGGATGCTTTTGCTCGTCTGGATCTGAATGCTGCGGCGCATATCGTGCGCCAGGACGAATTGGTAGATGAAGAGTTTCGTGCCATTCTTCGGCAGCTCATTACGTTCATGATGGAAGATCCTCGTAAAATTTCCACTTCACTGGAGATTCTTTTTGTGGCAAAAGCAATCGAGCGCATTGGCGATCACGCAAAAAACATGTCTGAATACGTGGTTTATATGGTCAAAGGCAAGGATGTTCGCCATGTCACAGCCGATGAAATTGAGCGCGAAGTGAGAGGTTAAATGATTTGTTTGATTTGAGCCTGCCTGAGATTTAGGCATAAGATTATGCGTGAATACTCCACACTGGCTGCGGTTGATCTTGGCTCCAATAGCTTTCACCTGCAGGTGTCGCGTGTGGTAGGCAAACAGCTTTATCCACTAGATAGTCTCAAGGAAATGGTTCGGCTGGCTGCGGGACTTACGGTTGATAAAAAACTGGATGAAGCATGCCAAGTGCGCGCCTTGGACTGCTTAAAGCGCTTTAGTGAGCGTCTACGGGGATTTCCGACGCATGCTGTGCGGGTGGTCGGAACAAACTCACTTCGAGTTGCTAGAAACGCTTCTGAATTCCTGATAAAAGCTGAGACTGTATTGGGATTTCCCATTGAGATCATCGCCGGCCATGAAGAAGCGCGCCTCATTTATCTGGGAGTCGCGCACAGCCTGCCGGCTTCTGATAATAATCGGCTTATCATCGATATTGGAGGCGGCTCCACGGAATTTATTATTGGCGCCCGCCTGGAACCGAATAAACTGGAAAGCCTTTATATGGGTTGTGTCAGCCATAGTTTGCTCTTCTTTCCAGATGGAAAAATTACTAAAGGTGCCATGAAACGTGCAGAGCTTGCCGCGCAAACTGAAATACAGAGCATTACAACAGAGTTCTCCGCTGACCAATGGCAGGAGGTTTATGGATCTTCCGGAACGGCGCGGGCGCTAGGCCGCATCCTTAAACTGAATAACTATGGCGATCGCAATAAAGCAGAAGGTATTACGCTGGAGGGTCTGGAAAAATTCCGTGAATATCTCCTGAAGGTGGGTGATATCCGGAAGATCGCAATCGCTGGTTTACATCCTGATCGTACGCCTGTGATTGCGGGCGGATTTGCCATCATGTACGCAGCATTCAAGGCGCTAGGTATTCAGCGCATGCATCTGACGACAGGTGCGCTGCGCCAGGGTGTGCTCTACGATATGCTCGGCCGGTTTTATAATGAGGATATGCGGGAAGTATCCGTGCAGCAGTTTATGCAACGCTATCGTGTCGATCCGGCCCAAGCTGCACGCATAGAATCGCTCGCGTTAGTATTGGGTAAACAGCTTCTAGCTTACTATCCTGATGAGGAAACCGCAGAAGAGGCATTGCGTTTGTTGTCGTGGGCAGCACGTCTCCATGAGGTCGGTATCTCAGTAGCCCATTCTGGCTATCATAAACATTCTGCCTATATTCTTGGGAATGCAGACATTCCAGGCTTTTCCAAAATGGAGCAGA
Source organism: uncultured Nitrosomonas sp. (assembly GCA_964554625.1). Taxonomy (GTDB): domain Bacteria; phylum Pseudomonadota; class Gammaproteobacteria; order Burkholderiales; family Nitrosomonadaceae; genus Nitrosomonas. Next base: position 6,642 of record CAZKPL010000003.1, read on the forward strand.
TGCAACTGAGTCAACTTGTACTCGCTCATCAAGGATCACTGGCCAAAGTGAGTGAGTTTTTGACCAATCCTATCAACCTGGCTCAGTCAATAGCCCTGCGCTTAGCGACAATTTTTTACCGTAGCCGCACGAACATCGAGTTACCTTCCATGGAAATACAAGCGGATAATGGTGTCTGTGAGTTGTTTATTTCACAGACATGGCTGGAGCGCAATCCGTTAACGGAAACCTTGCTACGTGCTGAAATTGATGCCTGGGCAGCATTGAAAATTCATTTCCGTATTCTGGGTTCCTCTTAGAAGAAGAACCTTGCTTGAGCTTTCTATTCTCAAATTCTGGGTGTGGTTAACGCTGCCAGCAATCTGCTGCCGTTAATGAGGCGCCAGCGACACCTTTGACGCCGGTGTGCGTTAATGTCAGCGTGGCGCACGCGTCATTGGTCATCGCGCCTGTCGGAACCGCTTCCAGTGTATAAGTGTTTTGCGTTGGCGTGCCTGCTGCGAACTGAATGGTATATTTTGCAGCGCCTGTCTTGGGAGACTGGGTGACAGGCAGCATAAAATTGGTGGCATCGCTTTTCAGATCATAGCGGTTCGCTTCGGTAAAATTACGCTCCAGTAACTGCGCCACCTCCAACAGGATGCCTTTAGCTTCGGCACGATTAGTACGGCGCACATGTTCTTGATAGGAAGGCAGCGCCACTGCCGCCAGAATGCCCAGAATGGCTACTGTGATCATTAATTCAATCAGGGTAAAACCTGATAATCTATTTCTTGGGGCTATCATCTGATTAGTCATTTGTTTCATTGTTTTTCCTCGAGCTTATACTCCCGCCTATTGTATTTGTTTCCAGGAGTGGCGTGGGTTAAGTGAATTGCCTTTGACTGTAATAGCTTCAATTAAACCAGTGGTTGAGCCGGCAATCAAGTGTGTGAGGTTGCCTGCACTGATCGCGATGGATTCACTGCGCACACCGTCGGAGCCCATGGCTGCGATCAGTCGGTCCTGATTATTGAGTATGCCATTATCGTCAGTATCAAATTGAGGCGCGGCCAGCATGCCGCCTGTTTCTGCATTCAGCAGCATCAGCCAATTATGACCTCCCGAAGCACAAGGGTCGCTGGAAGGAATAAGCGTGGTAAAGATAACCCGCCCGAAACTGAGCTGCGGCATGATGACAGAACGTTCTCCTTGAGCGCTTGCACCGGGCGGCTGCAGCAGATCGAGATACCATCCTCGCTTGGCCGTCCAGCTAACCAAATTGCTAGATACGGTACGTTCAAAAGGAGGCAGTCCGGTCTCGGTCAGAATGACCTGCTGTTGCAGTGTGCTCCGATCTGTGGCGGATATTTGACTGCCGTTATCCCAGATGCCATACAGGGTTTGTATGTTGGTATTGGCATTGTCTCCGGAGGCAATGAACTGGCCGGTGCCAAAATAAACGAGATAGCCACTGCTAGGATGACGTCCGATTTCCAAAGGGGAGGTGATCGGTTGTACCTGGTTGCTGGCATTCCTAGCGGTGAATAGCGGAAGTCTTGTATTGCCGGATTTGTAGGCGACATCCCATTGCCCTGAGTTACTGCTTGATAGATTGAATTTCCAGACATTGCCTTGCAAATCTCCGGCATAAACGAGATCAATGATTTTGTCACCACCGGTGTCAACTAACGCTGGCGCGGAAAGGCCATTGCTGGTGCTGTTATTGGTTGCGATTTTCTTAATCAGCGCACCCGTCTGCAGATCAATGATATAAAGATAAGCTCGGTCACTGGTGCTGTTGTATCCGTTACTGATAATGGCAGCCCAAACGCCGTTATTCAATAACGCGATTTTTGCCTGTCCCTGGGTAAATCCCAAATCAGGATCAGAAAATTCCCACAGCACATTAGAAGCAGAGAAATTAACCGGATCGGTGATATCCAGCGCGAAAATACTTTTTCCGCCGGCGGCTAGCGAGCCCAGCAATAGGGTTCTCCAGCTGGGCGTTGCGCCAATATAGGCATCGCCGGCATAGGCGTTGCCGTCTACAAAATAACGATGCGTGTAATTCGGTGAAGTCAGCGAGCTGAGCTTAGGATAGACTGCATTGGGGACATAGCTGAACAGTTCAACCCCGGTTTCGGCATTAAAGGCATGCAGCATGCCATCGTTTGCGCCGGCATAAATAACCGGCGTTCTGCTAGCATTGGCTTGAACATAGGCAGGATAGGACGTTTGTCCTGCTGTCCCGTCGGGCAGCACGTCGTAGCCAAAATTGAGCGCTTTGACGAATAATAGATCGGAATTGACGATATCACCAAGCAGGCCATTGTTCCGATTACGGAAGTTCCCGCCTTGCGCCACCTCAGTGGTTTTATCACCGCGCAACCAGGAAATTCGGCTCACGCCCAGGCCGTCATTGGTTCCGCCAATGTTGGTATTGAGTGCATTCTGCTGTGAACTGGATAGCGATGAAAAATTAGCAGAGGTAAACGCGAGTCCGCTCGTTCCATTATGAGTAAAGATGGCGCGGCTGGCATGAGATGGCAGTACGGACGAGGCTTCCCATAGTGTCGCTCCCAGTGATCCATTCGAACCCAATTCATATGCAAACAGCTGTCCGCTCCAGTCGCTGCTGTTAAACTTGGCTTGATAAATATGGGTGCCATTGTTGATCCGACTGGTATTCGTGGTAACCGCGGCGGCTGAGCTTACTCTCGATGAGATATTGCTGAGAGCCTTGCTCAAATTGCTGGCAAATGCGGCAGGATCCTGTGCGCTGAAGAAGCCGCCTCGGCTATTTACCGCTGCATGCCATAAGTCATCAATTTTGGCCGCATTACTGGTTATCGGGTCAGGCCAGGTTTCTGATCGGGTGGGTAACGAGGATAACGTACCCTGCACCCCCAGGCCGACGGTGAAATGGACCAGATGTTGCCAGAACGCGGGATCAGCAACATTAGTCGGTACTTTATTGTCCAGATCTGGGCGTAAATCGTTTTTCCAGTAATGCATGGCAATGTCGGCCAGCGTGTCGCTGGCGCTGTCGGAGTAGGGAAGCGTCGGCGTATATTTATAAGTCGCAGGCGTGGCATTGGGAAAATGATTCGTGATGGTATTTCCTGCTGTATTATCTGAATTTCCCACTGCTGAGAAGGAATCATCCCAGTAACCGTCTGTCACCAGAATGTGGTAATTTTGCCGGCATACATATTGCGTACCACCATTTGAGCCAGGCGTTTCCCCCCAGGGGCCTTGATCATCGGTACGCATAAAATAGCGGCCTACACGGTTTGTTGCGCTGCGAAGAGGCGCTTCTACCGTTGAAATGGGATACCCATAAAGATTGCTGAAGAAGGCTGTTCTATTGATGCTGGTAAATTGCCTTACCCCACTGATAATGGTGCCTGTTGAAACATTATCGATACTCGTTTCTTCCTTATTGATTGCACCAAATCCTATACGCATGCCACCGCCTTGAGCAGACAGCACTTTGCCTACTCCCGCACGCGATAACAAGGTACGGGAACGGTAATAGGTATACCAGTTGGCAAAATTCTGTATTTCCTCATCATAGGTACAAATGGGCGCAGCCGCACAGTCTGTCCGATTTATTCCGCTCTGATAAGTATTTGAAGTAGTTGATTTAATTTCAATCCTGGAATAGCTGCTTGCCGACAGAATTTCCCCGCCGTTGTAATTGAAATAAACCGCAGGATAGAATGTTCTCGATTCCTCATTAGATAAACTGCCGTCGCTATTCAGCCAGATAGCGGTTTGTGTCGTGCTGGCGGTGAGATCCCGGCAGCCGGCATCTGTCTTCATGGGGTTGTGCAGCGCACAGCTAGGGGAGGCATTGCTCATCAGCGAACCATCGGCATTGCTCCAGGGTTGGTATCTTACAGTGGGATTGTAATAAATTTTGTTGATCTGACTGGAACGCAAGGCCGCAGCATAGGGATTATCTCGATCAAAATCAGCGACCCGGTTATCGTAATCATCTCCACCATAGATCCTTGCCGTGCGGGGGAACAGATAGCGCACATCATGAAAGATCCAGTCTTCCGGCATGATTTCAGACTGCATCGAGCCTGAATCATCCAAGGTAACCATGATATTAGGTTCAACAGCCGTAGTTAGAAATAAGGGGACATCTGAGAGAGTAAGGGTGGCTTGCGCACGCAAGGGAACAAAAGTGATCAAGGCAGCGGTGATACAGGCCCCAACAACACTCGGATGTTTCAATTTAACCTCCACTCATCTACGGTAAGTACTTTGTAATATCACGATCGCCGACTCAGTTCCTCCCACGCCCCGGGCAGTCACCCGATACATGTTTGATATCAACGATGTAGCGGATTGCTGCACACTGCCTCCGGTCCCCAGGGGGATACCGACGAGCTGTTCGATGATATAGCGGGGTTGGCTTGCCACACCTTCCATCGTGGTGCCGATCGTTCTGCTCGAGATAGACCATCCTGACCAGGTAATGGGCTCAGGAGCTGGAGATGAGGCATGGTGGTAAAGCCCATCTGAACCATCAAATAGGGGTAAGGTAATCTGTTCCAGGAACAGCTCGCCTTCTCTAAGAGCGGCCTCGGCTGCCTGGAAAGCCAGATTCTCGTCACGCAGATTACCCGCCATTTTTTCTTCCAGCATCGTGGTTTGCATAGCCGTTACACCTAGCAGCGTCATCATCACCAAGAAAATCAGCCCGGTCATGAGAACGACGCCACGTTGCCGCGATCCGAGTTTGATTTCATGAGCGATCATGACGGGATATCCTTTGCTCGCGCTTATCAGGCTACCCGGTTGCGCAATGCCACCACGGTAGTAAAAGCCTGACGTAGCCGCCGGTCGGCAGGAGTCGTGGTGGTGCCGTTAAAGGTGTAGGGCTGTGGCTGACTGGCGATATTATTCTCTAACGACTGCATCAGTAAGCTAATGCGCACGCTAACGATCTTTCCCCAGTTTCCTGCCGGCACCATATCGGCAGTACGATAGACATCCGCTGTCCAGTTATCATCGAGATCCTCGCCGTATTCGATCTGCATGTTTTCTATTCCTCTGACCAGTTCTTCAGCATCATTCGCTCCAACCTTGCGATAAAGTGCCGGCCATCCATCTATGGTACGAATAAAATAGGAGCGGGTAGAGATCTTGAGGAGCTCGCCATCAGTAAAATCCTTACCCAAGATTTTAGTGGCATTTCCGGGTGTATTGGCTGTGGGATTACCAGTGTTATGAACGATATTGTCCTGCCCGGATGAGGTATTGATGCTGGTAATTTGAAAAATGGCGGCTGCCTGGCAATCCGTAACCAGTACTATATCGTCATTCTTGAGGCCGCTTCCCGCCGTCGCTTTAAGATCGGCAGAACCGGCGCCATTTGTACCACCTGGTTGTTGAGTCACTTTGGTGTCACCGCTATCGACGCCACGCACTACAATAATATCCCGTCCCCCTAGCGGGCTGGGAATTGCACCTGAGGGAGAGGGTGTCCAGGCAGTAGCGGTGGTGGCTTCGAAGCCTTCCAGCGCCTGACCAAGATTCCATAAAAAGTCTGTCGAGTTATTCAAGGTATTCACAGCTGGGATACCATGACCCGCGCAGCCAAGATAGCCTGCCATCCGGATATCCCTGGAAAGCACATGGAAGGCATAGCGGGCATTTTCCTGCATTCTGGCCAGTGCGTCATTGACGCGATAGGTTTGGTGGCTGGAAGTTAAAATGGTGATGACACCACCCAGCAACAAAAGCCCGATGGTCATGGCAACCATGAGTTCAACCAAAGTAAAGCCGCGTTGTTTTGCTGTCATTGCCTTCATTTTACAAGCGGGTGATTAAAACAAATTGCTGAGCAGCCAAAGCGCCGCGGCTATCATCCCACTGGATGGTCACCGTGACGACGTTGTTATCTACATTGATCGCGCCTGTGCCCGCAGGTAACCGCAAGGCCAGTTCACTTAGCCAATCGTCAAGATCTTGCCCGGCAATGGAGCTGTCGGAAGGGATGGAAGCGCCCAGGGTGATGTTATAACTGCCATTCATCGCTTCAGTTCGATTGGCGCGCATGCTGTCGAGGATACTGTAGGTCATCATCGTAGCGGTAGAGCGGAAATTCGCGCTCTGGTTATGGGTGAGTCCGACAGATTGCAAACCCGCTAATCCAAGTAAACCGATGGAGAGCACAATGACTGCCACTAATACTTCGATCAGGGTGACACCTTGCTGCGATTGTACCAGGCAGTTCTTCTTGATCGTTAACATGATGAGATCTTTGTCACGTATGGCCGGCCTGTTTTGTTGATGACAATGCTGCGTCCTTGTGCACTGCTGCATAGCGTGAAAGTATCGTTACCTAACCCGCCGCTTATACTTCCTTGGCTACTGCCATTGGCTAAGTAAGCAATCCAGTCTTTATAGTTATTGCCAGTAGCCATCGTGCTGCCTTTTAATCCGGGAAAAACCCGCAATATTTGATCGCTACCATCGACTTTTCCTGCCGTCCCGCTATCACTGTATATGATCCAGCCATCCTGCCAGTTACTCCCGGTCGTGCAGTCTGTGCCATTGCTACTTTTGCATAGGGTTACCCGCATGCCGCGTTTCACTGCCTCAGAGCGGCTGTAATGAAGTGCAGTGAGGAATTCATTCGATTGCGTCGACAAGCGTGATTGCACCATCATCGATTGATAGCTGGGCACAGCGATAGTCGCTAGAATGGCGCCTATACTCAGTGCAATCATGAGTTCTAATATCGTAAAACCACTGCTGGCAGGCATATTTAAATCCTTTATCTTAAGGGATATGCACTTCTAAGAATCTATTCTGTAGGTCAATCGGGCGTCGCATGCTTGATCGTTTTTGCCGGTTTATGTCTGGTAAGCCTCATTCGCCTATTGCGGACTCCTTGCACTTCGTCCCATAAAAGTAAATTTTTAGTGATACCCTTAGCTCTCAACTCTAAACTTGTTTACGGCTAGCGCATAATCAACTTTAGCCAAAGTTGCTAGCGCTCTGGATGCGCCTTGCTTACACATAATCAACGATTGATATAGGGACGAAGTGACACAAGATTTCATTGTGATAGGTGCTGGAATAATTGGTCTGACTGCCGCAGTGCGATTGCTGGAAGAAGGTGCAACTGTCACAATCCTGGAGCGTGGCAAGGCAGGACAAGAATCCTCTTGGGCGGGAGGCGGTATTTTGTCACCGCTATGTCCCTGGGATTATCTGGATGCCGTGACGCGTCTTACTGATTACAGTGCGGCTATGTTTCCAGCTTGGGTGGCGGGATTGTATGCCTTGACGGGTATTGATGCTGAGCACGAGGTAAGTGGAATGCTTGTGCTGCCGCCCTACCACGCAGAGGCCGCTCAGAAATGGCGCATTTCACATGAGGCTGATGTGGAACAGGGGGTATTCACCCAACTTCTTCCATTAAGTAAGCAAATCACCCCTTTTCATTTCAAAGCGGAGCATTCGCTGTTTCTTCCCCGTATCGCACAAGTACGCAACCCCCGCTTGTTACGCGCGCTACACAAGCAGGTCGTGCAGTTGGGAGGGCGCATTGTGGAGTACTGTGAGGTGCAGCAGATCATTACGCAGGATAACCGGCTTGATTCACTTGCCACCTCTTGCGGTAAATGGCGTGCTGATCGCTTCGTCATCACTGCGGGTGCATGGAGCAAACAAGTGCTAGGAAAGCATGCGCTCGGTCTTGATATTAAGCCGGTACGGGGACAAATGTTGCTATACAAGTTTGAAGAACCGCTGCTGGGGTCGATTGTGCTCCAGGGAGATTTATATCTGATCCCCCGGCGCGATGGCTATTTACTTATCGGTAGCACAGTGGAAGATGTTGGCTTTAACAAACAAACGACGTCTGCCGCACGCGCGTATTTATCTGAATCTGCCCAAAGGTTACTGCCACAGTTAAAGACGATGCCAATCATGAGTCATTGGGCAGGTCTGAGACCAGGTTCGCCGTCGAATATCCCCACTATCGGCCGTCATCCGCTATTGAATAACCTCTTCATTAACAGCGGGCATTTCCGTTATGGTGTAACTATGTCGCCGGGCAGTACTCAAATTTTGCTGAATGAGATTATGGGCAGATCTCAACCCTTTGATACCAGCCCTTATCAAAAAGGGTGGGGAGTCTATTAATTTGCTTCGCGAATATATTTATCCAGGGGTATCGCTTCTGCCTTAGGAAGTGGAAATACTACCGACTCAATGACACCACTTAATTCTTCTATGATGACATCGCTACCCGATTGTTTGGTGCCAATTTGTTTAAGCCTGTCCAGGACTTGCTGCACCAATATTTCTGGCGCTGAGGCCCCGGCAGTGATGCCAATGCGGCTTTTTCCAATTAACCAGGCTTCCTGTAGTTGTTCAGCACGGTCAACCATATAGGCTTCAACGTTGGCATTACGTGCCACTTCACATAAACGATTGGAATTTGAGCTATTGGGGGAACCTACCACAATGACCAAATCACAGTGCTTAACCATCTTTTTGACGGCATCCTGGCGGTTCTGCGTGGCGTAACAAATATCATCCTTTTTAGGGCCAATGATTTTAGGAAAACGCCGCTTTAATGCATCGATGACACGTGCAGCATCATCGACTGATAAGGTTGTCTGGGTGACATAAGTCAGATTGTGCTCATTCCTGACCTGTAGCTTTTCAACATCTTCTTCTGTTTCCACTAAATACATCCCGCCATCATTTCCTTCCACCTGGCCCATGGTCCCTTCAACTTCAGGATGGCCCTCATGGCCAATCATGATGATCTCTTTTCCTTCTTTGCGCATTTTGGCGACTTCGACATGCACTTTAGTGACCAGCGGGCAGGTCGCATCGAATATCTTGAGCTTGCGTGCAGCCGCTTCCCGCCGCACTGCGTGCGAGACGCCATGTGCACTGAAAATCAGAATGCTTTCTTGTGGTACTTCTTCTAGATTCTCAACAAATACCGCGCCTTTCCTTTCCAGATCTTCCACGACAAAGCGATTGTGCACGACCTCATGCCGCACATAAATGGGGGCGCCATGCATGGTTAATGCGCGCTCAACAATTTCAATGGCGCGATCCACACCAGCACAAAAACCTCTTGGGTTTGCAAGCAAAACTTTGATCATTGGTTATTCTCCCTGAAGACAATTTCTGGCATTACCGACAATAGGCATGCGTCCATTCCCAATCATTCGGCCATACATACTTTAAGGTAATTATAAGATATCTGGCCCGAATATTTCATAAATTGACATGTGCCCCCACTTGCCATTCGATTTGCTTACGAAAAGCCTATCCGGTTTTCTGATATCGTTTGACCAGATCTACTCGTTTCTCATAGGCTTCGCGAGCAATACGAACATCTTCCAGAAAGAGTGGTAATTCTTTAAGTAGTAATGCTTGAGGGCCATCAACCAGCGCTTTGCTGGGTGCCGGATGGAAATCAACCAATATCATATTGGCGCCTGCGATAATTCCCTGAGCAGTTGCATGCATGACATCAAGAATTCCATCAGGCGAGCCAGTTCGCGTCCCCACTGAGTGGGAAGGATCAATACAAACCGGCATACGGGTCAGGCGCTTGACGACAGGAACATGTACAAAATCCACAAAATTACGATGAGGGTCACCCATATTGGTTTTCATCCCGCGCAAGCCAAAAATCACCTTGCGATTCCCTTCAGAGGCCAGATATTCTGCTGCATTAAGCGATTCATCCAGGGTAATGCCAAAACCACGCTTAATCAGCACAGGAAAATCCTGCTGACGGCCAACGATCTTCAATAACTCGAAATTCTGGGTATTGCGCGTACCAATTTGCAGGATCACACCCGTTGAGGTGCCTGTTTGATAGAGCGCTTCCCGAATCTCCTCGACATGCGATTCGTGAGTCACTTCCATGGCAATCACTTTGATCTCATATTTTCCTGCCAGATCAAATACATAGGGAAGGCAAGCCTTGCCATGCCCCTGGAATGAGTAAGGGCTCGTGCGTGGCTTATAGGCGCCCATGCGAGTACAGACCTGGCCATGATCACGCAATGCTTTCATCATTAATTCTACATGCTCTAGCGTGTCGACAGCGCATAGCCCGGCAAATACATTCAAGGTATCTTGACCAAACCGTACCCCGTTATAGTCGAAATAGGCCGGGCGAACATCATTTTCGTGCCGTCCGAGAACACGATATTCTTCAGAGATGCGGACTACCCGCTCGACACACGGCAGGCTTTGCATATCTTCAAGCAATAATGCCTTGGTATTGCCAATCAAGTAGACTTCAGTCAGTGTCTGCTCAATACCCACTTCAGTATGGACGCGCACAGTAATACCCGCAAGATTGGTGAGATATGCAAGTAATTGCTTATATTCGGGGCTCTCAGAAAGCGCGCCCGGTTTGAGGATAAGAATCATAAAAAATGCCTGATATAGTTTCTACGAGAAGAGAACAATGATTCGCTGCCGATTTTAACTGAAATCAGAATGGGTTGTCATGACCTGTGCAACTATATATCTGGCTCATCTATCTAATGTTAAGATATTTCTTGCAAAGCACTATATTTAACCTTATCCGCTTATTTTTTCTGGTTACATTATTTAGTTAATTGAGTGCATCTTGTCCAAAAATGCAAAAATGATTCCACTTTATTTCGAGCACGATGCCGATGTCGGCATCATTGGCCGTGGATCAACCATTGAACAAGCATTTGAAACAGCCGCTCAAGCAGTATTTGCCATTGTGACCGATCTTGATGCGGTACAGCCTGATACCGCTGTAGTTTTTGAGTTTAAAGAAGACGATCTCGAACTTGCTTTTGTAACCTGGCTCAATCTGTTGCTGGGAAAAGCGCGTGAGCTAGGCATGGTTTTTTGTCGCTTTCGTATTCATCGCCAGGGCGATTTGTGGCATGCTGAGGTACGAGGTGAGAAATGGCATGCAGCTTTAGAGCGCGGTGTTGAAGTTAAAGGTGCGACTTTGACGATGCTCTCAGTCAAGCAAACCGGCGCAATATGGGAAGCGCGTTGTGTGGTGGACGTATAGGAGAGAGGAGATACAAGATGGATTTGCAGCAATTGCATCAAATTCAGCCTTATCTGTGGACACTCCCCCTTAAACCAGGGGAGAGCCGCAAGGAGGTATTGCTATACGGTAGCGCTCCCTTGCTGACTAGCATGGACGATAAGGTGCTTGAGCAAATTACCAACGTCGCATTGTTGCCTGGTTTGGTAGGTGCTGCCATAACCATGCCGGATGCGCATTGGGGCTACGGCTTTCCTATTGGCGGAGTCGCGGCATTTGATGCTGAACAGGACGGGATCATTTCTGCTGGCGGCGTTGGTTTCGATATTTCCTGTGGAATTCGTTGCTTGCGCAGTAACCTGAATGTGCGGGATGTGACGCCACACCTTTCAACATTGGCTGACAGGTTATTCCAGACCATTCCAGCCGGTGTGGGTGAGGAAGGCGCGCTTAAGCTGGACACGAAACAGCTCGATCAGGTACTACTTGGCGGCGCGCGCTGGGCAGTTCAGCAAGGTTATGGCAGAGAAGCAGATTTAGCGTATATCGAAGAACAAGGTTGTGTGGCAGGTGCCGTGCCAGCGAACGTTTCGGAATTGGCCAAGAAACGCCAGCGGGGTGAAATGGGCACGCTTGGGTCGGGCAATCACTATCTCGAGGTTCAAGTAGTGGACCGTATTTTTGACACGGCAGCTGCGCAGGCTTTTGGATTGCAGGAAGGCCAGATTATCGTTTCGATACATTGCGGCTCGCGTGGATTAGGGCATCAAATTGGCACGGATTATCTTGTCATGCTAGCCAAGGCCGCTAGTCGCTGCGGCATTGATTTGCCTGATCGCGAGTTGGCGTGCGCGCCGATTAAATCTCCGGAAGGACAGCAATATATCGGTGCAATGAATGCTGGAATCAATTGCGCGCTGGCTAACCGGCAAATCTTGACGCATCTGGCCCGTGAAACATTTAGGGAGATTTTTCCGGGTAGCGAACTCGAGACGCTATTTGATGTTTCGCACAATACCTGCAAGATAGAAGAACATGAGATTGATGGTCAGCCTCGATTGCTGCATGTGCACCGTAAGGGTGCTACCCGTGCATTTGGTCCGGAACATGCCACGTTGCCAAAACGCTATCGTGCAGTAGGCCAACCGGTGATCATCGGGGGAAGCATGGGCACGGGCTCTTACGTGCTGGCGGGGAGTAGCGGTAATGCCGCATTTGCTTCATCCAGTCATGGGGCAGGCCGTGCCTTGAGCCGACACCAGGCATTATCACGCTGGCATGGGAAGCAGCTGATTAGCGAGCTTGCTGAGCAAGGCATCTTAATCCGCTCGCGCTCCATGCGCGGAATAGCCGAGGAAGCACCCGGCGCCTATAAGGATGTTGACTTGGTCGCTGAAGCGACAGAGCAGGCAGGGCTTGCCCGCAGGGTTGCCTTTCTTCGGCCCAGGGCGTGTGTGAAAGGTTAATTTTCAGAGGAGACGTCATGTATCAGAAAATTCTGGTTCCGGTTGACGGCAGCACTACTTCAGAATGTGCGCTGCAGGAAGCCATCAGGCTGGTGCAGCAACATCATGCCCAACTGGAGCTCGTGCATGTATTTGAGGATGTTCTTTACTGGGTGGATGAAAGCTATATTAATTATGCCGAACTGCAAGAAACCATCAGGGCAAACAGTCAAAAAATACTGACTGAAGCGCAAGCTTTGGTTCAGCAAGCGGGATTAGCAGCAGAAACAAAGCTGCTCGAGGCAAAAAATCAGCGGATTGCCCATATCATTGTGGCAGAGGCCGAACGTTGGCAGGCCGAGCTGATCGTTATCGGCACCCATGGGCGGACGGGCTTTAGTCGTCTCGTATTGGGAAGTGTCGCTGAAGGGGTGGTGCGGGCGGCATCTATGCCTGTTTTATTGATTCGAGGCAGTTAACGCCGGTGCGTGCGGTGAATTGCCGTAACACAATACGGCATATTGATAACTAAATAGTTCGTTCGATATGAAAGTGACGTTAACTAGCGGGGATGCGCTTGCGATCATCGATATGCAGAATGATTTTCTGCCGGGGGGCAGCCTGGCCGTGCCGATGGGGGATACGATCATCCCCGTGATCAATCGCTATTTGAGGCTTTTTCACGATCACGGCCTACCGGTCTTTGCAACCCGCGACTGGCATCCATCCGATCACTGTTCTTTCCAGCAGCAAGGCGGTCAGTGGCCCGCACACTGCATCGCTACTACATCAGGGGCAGCGTTTCACCCAGACATCGAATTTCCTATTAATACCCAGATTATTTCCAAAGCGACAACGCGAGAGAAAGATGCCTACTCCGGCTTTACTGACACGCAGCTCAATGCCTTACTGCAGACATCGGGTATTCGCCGCTTATTTGTCGCAGGCGTTGCGACTGAATACTGTGTGTTCAATACTGTCAAAGACGCGCTGCAAGCGCATTATGCGGCTTATATTCTCGAGGATGCGGTCCGTGCCATCAATCTAAAACCTGATGACAGTTTGCATGCACTGCGGGAAATGAAGCGTCTGGGTGCAACACTGATCCAATTCGAGGCAATGGTTGCGTGAATCTGCTTTTCAGTCCGCTCCTCGCTGATCTTTACCAGTTTACCATGCTGCAAAGCTATCTCGATCAAGGCATGCAGGAAACGGCTGTATTTGAGCTTTTTATCCGCAAGCTGCCGCCTGGTCGGAATTTTATGGTGGCAGCTGGATTGGAGCAGGCGCTGGATTTTCTGGAGAACCTGAGGTTCTCATCTGAGGAACTCAGCTGGCTGGCCACGCGTTTCCGCCCTTCGTTGATTGATTATTTGGAACAGTTTCGTTTTAGCGGCGATGTGCACGCTATGCCGGAAGGAACCTTATTTTTTCCCGACGAACCTATCCTGCGAATTACCGCCCCGCTGCCGCAAGCGCAATTGATCGAGTCGCGCCTCATCAATCTCCTTCATTTTGAAACACTCATCGCATCCAAGGCTGCCCGCTCGGTGCTGGTCGCGCCCGATAAGGTATTAGTAGACTTTGGTATGCGTCGTGCGCATGGTGCCGAAGCAGGATTGCTGGCTGCGCGGGCAAGCTATCTGGCAGGATTTTCCGGTACCGCGACTGTCTTGGCAGGCGCGCTTTACGATATTCCTTTATTTGGAACCATGGCACATTCCTATATCCAGGCTCATGCAGATGAGGCGACAGCCTTTGAGCACTTTGCCCGATCCAATCCGGATAACGTCGTTCTGCTGATTGACACCTATGATACCGAGGCAGCAGCCAGCAAAGTGGTTGCGCTCGCGCCGAAACTTCATGCAGTGCATATCGACATTAAGGGCATCCGCCTGGATAGCGGCAATCTGGCGGCACATGCCCGCAATGTGCGTCAGATACTCGATCAGGGCGGTCTGCAGAGCACAACCATTTTTGCCAGTGGCAACCTGGATGAGTACCGGCTGCAGACCCTGTTATCAGCCAAGGCGCCCATAGACGGTTTTGGCATTGGCACCGCACTCGATATTTCCAGCGATGCCCCTGCATTCGACTGCGCCTATAAGCTGCAGGAATACGCAGGCAAACCGCGCCGTAAACGTTCAGAAGGCAAAGCCACCTGGCCGGGAAGGAAGCAGGTTCATCGCTATTACACGCCTCAGGGGCAGATCAGTCATGACATTGTGGGATTGGAGGAAAATGATTCCCATGAAGGGCAGCCGCTCCTGGTGCCGGTCATGCAGGCAGGGCAACGCATTCATGCAAAAATACCTTTACATGAGCTACGTCAGCAGACACTGGCAGGCTACGCGCGCTTGCCGAAAGCCATGATTGCCCTTGATACCGCTCCCATTTACCCGGTCACGATTTCTACCGCATTGCAGGATTTAGCGAAACAGCTCGATGCCGAAATGATGGCTCATCTGTAGCAAAATTAACTGCAGGGGTTGCATGGCAACAGTCCATAAATTTTCTGTAAACCTACCGTGCTTAAGAAGAAAAGAAACAACAAAGTTGTGTTATTCGTCCGATTTGTCGATTAGATAATTGGCAGATAATGAATGCTTTGAAAATTACTTTTGCAGGGACGCTCCATTATCTCCTGATTTGGTGAATATCAATCCTTGCTGAATCATGGCCATCCCGAGTAGTGATCAATAGAAACTTAGTTACCAGCTACCATGAACATCAAGTAGAAAGTTTTGCTTGGGATCATTCGATGCTGCAAAGGGTCGAAGGAGCCAGGCAAGTCCACTGACAATAGGAGAATTTTATGCAACGCATCCTCATCCCTCTTGGGCTTATCGTGTTTGGTTCGTCGGTTTGCGCAAGCGCAGCTTTGGCCGGACCCAAGCCCGTCATTCCGGCTTGCGCTTACCAAGACATCGATGTTAAAAAATACGGCTACGCGCCGTTCCAGAACCCCCCTGACATCCATTCCAAAGGCGGCGTGCTGGATACCCGCCTCAACGCTCAGTATACCGATCCCGCTACCGTATCCATCGCCGGTTGCCCGGTTACTCTGCGTACCTACAATGGTCAGTTGGTCGGTCCCACTTTACGGGTCCGGCAAGGGGATGTCATCAATCTGTTGCTCGACAATCAACTGCCCAAAGAAACGGCAGATGAGGTTCAGGCGCAGTTCGAGCAGGAGAACAGAAATGCCTATCTTGATACCCTGCCTGCTTCATTCAACACCACCAACATGCACTATCATGGTCTCCATGTCTCACCCACGGGCAATAGCGATAATGTCCTCCTGGACATCGCACCGCAAAGTCAATTCCAGAATGAGGTGAAATTACCGGCTAATCATCCGATTGGCTCTTACTGGTATCATGCCCATGCCCACGGTTCCACATCTATTCAGGTAGGTAGCGGGATGGCAGGGGCTATTGTCATAGAAGATGACCCAAAGACTACACCCAGGTCACTGCTTGCCGCTAATGCCCATGAGAAAATATTTGTCCTGCAAACGATTCTTTATGATCAGAAAGGAGAACTTAACAACATAGCCAACCTTTTTCCTGGCCCATCCAGGCCCACACCCAAGAATTGTAATAAAGAGGGTGATAAAGATACTTGGCCGTGTTCGCATCGCCGTATCACCATTAATGGGCAGATTGTTCCTGTCATCACCATGAAACGAGGTGAAGTGCAGCGCTGGCGTTTGATTGATACCGCTTTCCGTGAGTCGATTGCTTTCGTGGTGGAGGGTCATGATCTGCATGAAATTGCCCTGGACGGCAATTACTTGGGTCGCGTCGATACCTGGAAGGCGGGAACGCCGATTGATCTTCAACCAGGCTACCGTAGTGATATCTTAGTCAAGGCAAGCATGAAAGCAGGCGATTATCGGATTATTGATAAATCTACCCCGTCGGCTAGATCTTTGCGGCAGGCAGAGGAACCCGAGAATCTGCTGGCAATCCTGCGGGTTTCCAATGAGACCGAGGACATGACCTTGCCGACCAGTGCAGAAATGGCTCCGCTCGCACCTTTCGGGGACACTGATCTGAGGAAGACAGCCCTAGGGGTGCAGGAGGTTATCTTTAAGCTCGGTCAAGACATGAAGGGTCAAAAAAACTACTTCCAAGTCAACTACCGCGCTTTTAGCTCCAGCCATGTGCGTCAATTGCCGCTGAACGCCACCGATATGTGGGCACTGACGACAGTGGGTGATCCTGCGGGCGTACCCGGAGGTATTGGCCAGTCACCTTTCTTGCCCCCCCCACATGTATTTCATATCCATGTCAATCCATTCCAGTGGGTGCGCAAAGGACCAGACGGCACCGACGAGCTAGTATGGAAGGATACGCTGCTGGTGCAGGGACCGGCCGTCACTAACATTTATACCCAGTACCGGGACTATATCGGAAAATTCGTGATGCACTGCCATATCCTGGATCATGAGGATTTAGGCATGATGGAGGTCGAGGAAGTCGTTAATACGGGAGGTGGTGTTGCGAATCCGCATTCCCACTAAGCCCGGAAATCAAGCGGGCCTTGATGCAACCTTCTCCCTGGCGGGAGAGGGTTTTCAAAATTGACGTACTACGCTTAGGTAAGGTTTGAATAAATAGGAGCGATTGGTACAGCGCGACATATACCGTTCTGAGATCTGATCGAGTCAAATCGGTGTTATCCTCAGAACCATGGATGATCCCTATTTCACCACACCAATTGCCCGGCACATCTGGGAAGCTAAATACCGCTATCGTAAAAATGCCGTGGTTTATGACGCCACAATTGCCGATAGCTGGCGGCGCATCGCCTCTACCCTGGCTGCAGGAGAAAGTAATCGAGCGTATTGGCAGGCGCGCTTCTACGATATTCTGCATAATTTTAAATTTCTGCCAGGGGGACGTATTCAGGCTGGCGTAGGGACTGCGCACAAGGTTACCTTATTTAACTGCTTTGTCATGGGCACCATTCCTGACTCTATGGAAGGCATTTTTAATGCCCTTAAGGAAGGTGCGCTGACGATGCAGCAGGGGGGAGGCGTCGGTTATGATTTTTCCACACTGCGTCCACGTGGCACGCAGGCCTATAGTGTCGGTTCAGTTGCATCTGGCCCCGTTTCTTTCATGCACATCTGGGATAGCATGTGCGCGACCATTCTTTCTACCGGCGCCCGCCGCGGCGCCATGATGGGAACGTTACGCTGCGATCATCCCGATATTGAGGAGTTCGTCACCGTTAAACAGGATCGAACCCGGTTGCGGCGCTTCAACATTTCGGTGCTGGTGAGCGATGAGTTCATGACTGCGGTAAAAAAGGATGAAGACTGGCCGCTGATTTTTCCTGCCGGGGAGCATGCAGGAGAGGGTGAGGTTGTACTGCGGGAATGGCCTGGGTACGAGCATCCCGTACCGTGCAAACTATACAAGCATATTGGTGCCCGCGCACTATGGGAAAAGATCATGCGTGCTACCTACGACTATGCCGAGCCAGGCATTCTGTTCATTGACCGGATCAATCAACGCAATAATCTTTATTATTGCGAGAGGATTCATTCGACCAATCCTTGTGGTGAAGTTCCACTGCCTCCCTATGGTGCCTGTAATCTCGGTTCGATTAATCTGACGCAATTCGTTTGTGAACCTTTTACGGAGCAAGCGCATCTTGACATAGCGGGTATGGGTGCCACCGCAAGCACCGCCGTGCGCTTGCTGGATAATGTGATAGACACCTCGAATTTTCCCCTATCCAGTCAAGCCGCGCAGGCGCATTCCTCCCGGCGTATCGGTTTGGGGATTACGGGTTTGGCCGATACGCTGATGATGCTGAATATACGTTATGGCAGCAAAGCGTCATTACAGGCTGCGCAATCAGTCATGCAGGCTATTTGCCATGCGGCTTACCGAACTTCTGTCGATATTGCCCGGGAGAAAGGGTCATTTCCATCCCTCGATCAGGAAAAATATCTTGCTGGCGCTTTTGTACGCACTTTGCCTGAATCTATCCGCCATAGCATTGCGCAACACGGCATACGTAACAGTCACCTGACGGCGATCGCGCCGACTGGCACGATCAGCTTGCTTGCCAATAATACCTCAAGCAGTCTGGAACCCGTTTTTGATAGTGAGTATATCCGGCGCGTATTGGGATTGGATGGCGGTTACTCGGAATACCGAGTAGTCGATTATGCGGTTGCTTGCTGGCGCAAGATGTGTGGTCAGGCGTCTCTACCCCCCTCATTTATCAATGCGCACCAACTTCCACCCACCGATCACCTGCAAATGCAGGCAGTCATACAGCCTTATGTTGACCAAGCCATTTCCAAAACCATCAACGTGCCAACGGATTATGACTTCGGAGCATTTCGTAACCTCTATCAGCATGCTTATGATTTCGGTTTGAAAGGATGCACGACCTTTCGTCCTAATCCGGTAACAGGTACCATCTTAAGCCAAATAGAAGAAGAGCAGACAGCGTTGCACTGTTGCAACGTGGAACGGGAGTCGGATTAAGCTAGTAAGCTGCCCCAGCCTGACAGTTACAAAAATATCATTCGCCTTGAGTTTGTCGAAGGGAGATATCAGTTGCTTAACGGCTCGGCAATCTCACTGCGAATGGTAAAGGTTTTATTGAACGATTCACTGATTTGCTGGCTAATCCTCGTCCAATCCTTCAAAGCGCTCAGCCAGATAATCAATCAAAGCCCGAACGGAAGGCAACAAACCGCGCCGCGAGGGAAAGACCACATGAATGATTTCGCGTCGTGGCGCCCATTCTGGCAGTAAACGTATGAGCTTGCCTTGAGCGAGTTCCTTTCGAACCATCATGGCGGGGAGTTGTACGATACCGACTCCAGCAAGTGCTGCGTTGCGTAATGTGATCATGTCACTGGTCACCAGGCGCGGTAGATGAGGCACTGCAACCTGCTTCTCATCCGGTCCAAACAGCATCCAGGCATGCTCCTGCTGGGGGGGACCAAACCCAAGACTTGGCCAGCTCGTCAGGTCACCAGGTAGCTTGGGGGTGCCCAGATGCATCAGGAGCGAAGGGCTCGCTACGAGACATTGACTGCGGTCAGCTAATATGCGCATCACGAGATCGCTATCCTGCAAAGGAAGCGGGCGTACGCGGATAGCCAGATCGATTGCTTCCTCAATAGGATCGACACGCCGGTTGGTTGCTTCCAGATGCACCATTACACGCGGATAGCTCACCATGAAACCGGCTAGCATCGTGCCGACATGCGCGTGCAGCAACGCGATTGGGCAAGTCACGCGAACGATGCCGCGAGGCTCTGCACGGGTTATTTCGATCGCATCTTGCGCTGCTTCGGCTTCCACAAGCATCGCTTTGCAATGCTCATAATAGGTTTGCCCAATTTCAGTCACCGAGAAATGCCGGGTTGAGCGCTGGATGAGGCGCACACCGAGTCTTTTCTCCAGCAATCCAATGCGACGGCTCAATTTCGATTTCGGTATATTGAGTGCGCGGCCTGCTGGCGCAAAGCCACCGTAGTCG
>CAZKPL010000003.1:26736-81890 GCA_964554625.1 uncultured Nitrosomonas sp.
TAGTCGTTGCCCTTGCTGGTTGCTATGCAGAGGGCATGAAAGGAGAATGATGGTTTGGATAAGTGACTCAATCCTGTGACACACCGGAAGGTAACAAATTTTTTGAAGTTTTGTGCCTTCATGATTGAACGCAATCTTATCTTATGATCCTTTACTGGAGAACAGTTATTGCATCATATTTGATGGATCAGACGCTGCGGCGGCACGCTTGCAGTCGTACCTGCAGGCGCTTGTGCCCATGATCACGCTCATCGTTCTCCACATAGAACAATGATGGCTGATTATGGGAACTATTCGGATGGCTATTCTGCCTGTACACTGGTGTTTATCCAAATATCGGATAAACACTGTAAGGAGATGACGATGAAAACAATTCTAGGTGTTTATGATGCACCCCCTCTCCATTGGGTAGGTGATGGCTTCCCGGTGCGTTCGCTATTTTCTTATCGCAACCATGGAAAATTACTGAGCCCGTTTTTGCTGCTGGATTATGCGGGTCCGGCTGATTTTACACCAACTGAGCAACCACGTGGCGTAGGGCAGCATCCACATCGTGGTTTTGAAACAATTACCATTGTTTACCATGGTGAAGTGGCGCATCGGGATTCAACCGGTCAGGGCGGGGTGATTGGCCCCGGCGACGTGCAATGGATGACTGCAGGCTCCGGTATTCTGCACGAAGAATTTCATTCCGAGTCATTCACGCGTGCGGGCGGCCGGCTAGAGATGGTGCAGCTCTGGGTCAATCTGCCTGCCAAGGACAAAATGACTGCACCCCATTACCAGGCAATTCTCAAAACGGATATTCCAGTGGTCATGCTACCTAATGAAGCGGGTATCGTGCGCGTGATTGCAGGCAATTACCAAGGCCATGCAGGATCTGCGCGCACATTCACGCCCATGAATGTTTGGGACCTACGCTTGCACCGAGGAAAGTCAGCCGAGTTATCGTTACCAGAGGGTTGGCGTGCGGCGCTCATCGTTTTGCATGGGGCGGTATCGGTCAATGGAGAAGCGCAAGTGAAAGCGGCGCAAATGGTATTGCTTGATCGCATCGGCAGAACGCTATCGCTCGCAGCCCAGGAGAATGCGGTGGCGCTTCTGCTCAGTGGCGAACCGATTGACGAACCGGTTGTTGGGCAAGGTCCTTTCGTCATGAATAGCCAGGCTGAAATTGATCAGGCGATCGCAGATTTTAATAGCGGGCATTTCGGACAGTTACCCCATTAGGCTTTTTCCTTTCGGTCAATTAGCTGAGAGGATTAGCCACTGTGATATTTAATTGAAAGGAGGTATGGCATGAATACACTACTAATCTTCGATGGCAGAGTACCCACGATGCCGCAATGTTACTGATTAACCCTCAAAGCGGCCTGTTTCAGATTGTCAAAGATATGCGGCTTCTTGAGCTACGCGCCAATGTCACTGCTCTGGTCAAGGCCGCAACTGCGAAAAAAATACCCGTCATCACCTCGGCATCGGTTCCGCAAGGCCCAGACGAATCGCTTATTCCGGAAGTTCATCAGTTTGCCCCCCATGCCCGGTATATCGCTCGCCGCGATGAGGTCAATGTGTGGGATAACTCTGAGTTTGTTGCTGCAGTAAAAGCAACTAAAAGCAAAACACTGATCATAGCGGGCACTTTGACGAGTGTTTGCTTGGTATTTCCTTCAATCAGCGCGACCCATGAAGGGTACAAGGTTTTTTGCAGTAATTGATGTTTCCGGCAGTGCTGGCAGAACTGCAAAAATCATGGAGCCGATCAAATGCCACGGAATGGACTCAAGTATACCCGGGGGCTATGCCCCATTATCAGCTATTGATCGAGAGTTACCAAAAAGCTCAGCAAGTGGCCAGAGAAGAGAGAATTGATGGGTTCTCAGCATTGATGTTGTCTTTTTCTACATAAAGGAGTAATAAAATGGGCAAATCATATAATCGCCTCGATAAAAATAACGCGCTGGTTGCGCTGGTCGATCACCAGGCTGGCTTGCTGTCACTGGTACGTGATTTCGAGCCGGATAGATTCAAGAATAACGTATTGGCTTTAGCTGATTTAGCCAAGTACTTTAAGTTACCGACCATTCTGACTACCAGTTTTGAGGATGGTCCAAATGGCCCGCTGGTACCTGAGCTTAAGCAAATCTTTCCGCATGCACCCTACATCGCGCGCCCTGGACAAATTAATGCCTGGGACAATGAAGATTTTGTTGAAGCAGTCAGGCAAACGGGTAGAAAACAATTAATTATTGCCGGCGTTGTTACTGAAGTTTGTGTGGCGTTTCCTGTGCTTTCCGCTTTGGAAGAAGGTTTTGAGGTATTTGTTGTGACGGATGCCTCAGGTACTTTCAATGAGGTTACGCGTAAAGCTGCCTGGAGCCGCATGGCAGAAGCAGGCGCGCAGTTGATGAGCTGGTTTGCAGTAGCCTGTGAACTCCATCGCGACTGGCGGAATGACATAGAAGGTCTCGGCACCCTGTTTTCCAATCATATTCCAGATTACCGCAATCTTTTCACCGCCTATACCGCAATTAAGGCGAGTAAGTGAATGAATTGAGAATAGCCGAGAGCG
Source organism: uncultured Nitrosomonas sp. (assembly GCA_964554625.1). GTDB lineage: Bacteria > Pseudomonadota > Gammaproteobacteria > Burkholderiales > Nitrosomonadaceae > Nitrosomonas. The sequence goes on from CAZKPL010000003.1 coordinate 29,309, forward strand.
GTGGCTGAGCAGCGGCTCAGCCATAAGGCTGTTTCCTATGAACTGAATTACCACCTGCTTTCAGCAGGTGGGCTGGCGCACCAAGCTAAACACGCATGAATCAACACATTTAAAGTCAAGGTGACCGTCTAAAGACGGTGGTTTCTACCAAATTTATGGAAATAAAAACTTTAATTTCTTGCTGAGCAGGATGCTTGCTATAATATTTTTCCAAGAAAGATGATCATTGCTTAGAATCAAAGTATAGCTATCTGTGAAAAGACAGCGCCCGTAGCTCAGTTGGATAGAGTACTTGGCTTCGAACCAAGTGGTCGTGGGTTCAAATCCTGCCGGGCGCGCCAATTCACTATTTTAGAATACACTTGTTATATTCATACCTAATGTTTTGTTAACAAACGGTTTTTATATCGCTCAGCGGCGAGCCTGACTAAGCATTGGCTATACGTATGTTTTTCTTTGGTAAAATAGTATTTATTCTTTGCAGGTCGTCAATTGAGATGTCCGCTAATCCGGATTGCTCGCGCTTTCCTGTTCTCTGCGCACCCGATTTGAGGCAATAACTCTCCAGATGCCGAAGCTTTCTCTCATTATGGCGATGGAAGCTGAAGCACAAGGCTTGATTGACGCCTTGGCTTTGAAGCCATTTGTGCCGCGCCCGTTTTATGAGCGCCTGCCGCTGAAATTCTATCGTGGCACTTATCGAAATCGCACGACGACCCCTTTTGAACTTACCATTACTGTCCCCGGGAAAGACCCCCGCTATCAGGTCGACAGTATCGGCACGGAACCGGCGGCAGTTGCCGCATTTGCAACTGTGACGGAATTTCACCCTGATATTTTGGTGAGCGCTGGTACTGCCGGTAGCTTCGCTAAACACGGAGCCTCCGTAGGAAAGGTTTACTTAAGCGAGTCCGCCTTTTACTTTCATGACCATCGCATTCCACTGCCCGGCTGGGACAAGTTCGGGAAAGGCGCTTATCCATCACTCGATGTCCGTTACCTGGCGCGTGAGCTCAGTCTTTCGCTCGGTAATATTTCCAGCGGTAACGCCCTTGATTTTACTGACCAGGATCTGGCGGCGATCGCGGCTCATGGTGCAATTCTTAAGGAAATGGAAGCTACTGCCGTTGCCTGGGTGGGATATATCACGGGTACGCCGGTGTTTGCAATCAAATCAGTCACCGATCTTATCGATACTCATCCTGACTCGCCAAGTGAGTTCGAAAAAAACTTTGCTACGGCCGTTACCAGCTTAACTGACAAAACCCTGGCAATGATCGATGCGCTTGCGTGCGACTGGCAGGGTTTGCTTGGACCAACACTGCCGCGGGATATCAATTCAAGCACTGTAAATAAACACTTTCCATGATCCTATTTCCTCAGTTGAATCTATAAAAACAGCCTCAAACCTATTACTGCCAAGGTTTTCCGGTTGGATGAAGAAGCCACCCAATGGGTGAGAAGGATTTTGAAGAAAAAGGAGTGGCAAAGATGGTGCGTCGCGTCTCGCAGGAGATGTGTCTGTCGACTCCGGGTGATCGATTTCATCACGTAAGCCGGGACGAAAACGGAAGTGCCACAGCCTTGAGTCAGTTAGCATTTTTTGCCAGGATTCCTGGAAGTAACTGGTTTATTCACTCATTGAGTGGATGGGTATCCACTTCCTTATGCGGGACTTAATGCCCCCGCCATGGTTGATTTGCTGGTCACTTGGCTGCTATCCATTCTTGATGGGCAAGATCGTTAGCGATGAGAGCTTACGCCGCACGCTGAGTATGCTTGCCAAGTCTACCTCAATGTTGTGGTGAGGGGCAGCTTGCCTGGTTCACTGGCAGGCATGTCGTGATTTATTGCCAGAAGCGCGCCATGAAGTGTCTGGATGAAGTATCATGTTGTTATAGCGTTATCCTTTAGGTGAATTAAATTTGGCTGTAAGGAGGGACACATATGACCATCATAGGTATCGATCTGGGTACTTCCAATTCAGCGGCTGCGGTCTTGCGCGGCGGACGTCCTATCATTATTCCCAGCGCCGAAGGAATCAGCATCGGCGGCAAGGCATTTCCGAGCTATGTGGCGCTGACCAGTGACGGGCAGGTTCTGGTCGGGGAGCCTGCGCGCCGCCAGATGGCAGCGAATGCCGAAGGCACGGTGACGGCTTTCAAGCGCAGAATGGGTAAACGCGAAACAGTCCGTCTCAGGGAGCGGGACTATACCCCGGAGCAGCTTTCAGCCTTTCTGTTACAAAAGATCAAACGCGATGCTGAGGCCTTTCTCGGTGAGCCCGTGGAAAAAGCGGTGGTGACTGTACCGGCTTATTTTGACGACAATCAACGCGCAGCCACCAAGGATGCCTGCCGCATCGCCGGACTGGAAGTGGTTCGGCTGGTCAATGAACCCACTGCTGCTTCATTGGCTTATGGATTGGACCGGCTGGGTCAGGAATTGCGCATTGCTGTGATTGATTTGGGCGGCGGCACACTCGATGTCACGATCATGGAATTCGGCAAGGGCGTGTTCGAAGTGAAAGCGACCAGTGGCGATACGCAGCTCGGCGGTACAGATATGAATCAGAGTATTTTCGAGCATCTGGCAGAGCGCTTCCAGATGGCGACCGGCGTGGATGTTCGCGCTGACCGCAAGGCGGCAGCCCGTCTGATCGAGGCGGCGGAAACCGCCAAGATCGAGCTGACCACCAGTGTTACTACCCATATCAGCTTGCCGTATCTGACTTCCGCAGCTGGCGAACCCCGTCATCTTGAACTGGATTTGAACCGCACCGAGCTTGAGCGCTTGGTGCGTCCAGTGATTGAGCGCTGCCGCCGTCCGGTCGAGCAGGCGTTGGGTGATGCGGGCATCAGTCCGAATGACGTGGATCGCGTGGTGTTCGTGGGCGGGCCGACACGTATGCCGGTCGTGCGCGCTTTTTTCGAGGAGCTGTTGGGACGCAAGGCGGAGATGGGGATTGATCCGATGGAATGCGTGGCAGCGGGGGCGGCGATCCAGGCTGGGGTGCTGGCAGGAGAGGTGAGCGGAATTGTGCTGGTGGATGTAACGCCGCTCACGTTAGGCGTAGAAACCCTGGGAGGGATCGCCACGCCATTGATCGGGCGTAATACTCCCATTCCGGTTAAACGTACGGAAACCTTTACCACGGCAGCCGATATGCAGACCAGCGTCACCATTCACGTTTTTCAAGGGGAACGGCCCATGGCATCAGATAATGTTAGTCTGGGCGAATTCAATCTGGAGGGACTGCCTCCCGCGCCACGAGGGATACCGAAGATCGAAGTAACTTTTGATATTGATTCAAACGGCATTTTGAGTGTTTCAGCAAGAGATCTGGCCAGCGGTAAATCCCAATCCATCAGTATTTCGGGATCAGCCCGGCTGTCAGAAGAGGATAAGAAGCGCATGGTGGAGGATGCGACGCGCTATGCTGAAGCCGACAAGAAGCGGCGTGAAGATGCGGAAAAGCTCAACGCGGCGGATACAAGCTGCTACGAAGCGGAAAAGATGCTTGCTAACTTTGCCGACAAACTGACCGATGATCTGAAAAAGCGCATTGAAGCATCATTGCGTGAAACCAAGGAAGCATTCATCAAGAAAGAGGTGACGCTCGCTACTGAGCGGGCAGAAGCACTCAAGAAGCTGCTCAAAGAAGCAGGTGCGACGCTCTATGCGCAATCCGGCCAGGCGCCCAGAGGGGGGCCTTATGCAGAAACCCGCTGGGAAGGGCCCGAGTCGCCCCCCGATGTCCATGCAGCCTCCGGTGAGCCCCGTCCCAGCGGGTCTGGCCCGCGAGGTAAAGTGGTCGATGCTGAGTATCATGAAGATGAGTAAGCCTTAAATGGTGCGCTATCTTGTTGATGACTTCGTTGCTATCCTGTTCAGCCTAACGTAAACAGAGTGGCATTATTTCTATCTGATTTTCTCAATAAAAACAATGACAATTATTCTTCCCCTGGAACCGCAACGGCTATATCTATCCTGTGACCCCGATCAATTTACCTTTCAGACGACAGCAGAAGTAGCGGATTTGGCGGAGATCATTGGTCAGGCGCGCGCCATGGATGCCGTGCGCTTTGGCTCGGGCATTCGTCAGGAAGGCTACAATCTTTTTGTGCTTGGCGCGCCTGGTATGGGCAAGTATAGCCTGGTGCAGCAATTCCTTGAAAAGAAAGCAAGCAAGGAACCCGAGCCGGCAGACTGGTGCTACCTCAATAACTTTGTTCAGCCGCACAAACCAAAAGTACTTAAGCTTCCTCCCGGTAGAGGAGAGGAATTGCGCGCGCGCATGGAGCGGCTGGTGGATTATTTGCGCAGCGCCATTCCCGCACAGTTTGAAAGCGAGGAATACCGGAACAGGGTCAGCGCAATCCAGCAGGAGTATAACGAGCAGCAGGAACGCGAGATCAAGGAATTAGGAGAAGAAGCCGAGAAGAAGGAGATCGTGCTGCTGCGTACGCCCGAAGGGTTTGCGCTGGCGCCGAGTCATGGCCGTGAAGTAATCCCACCGGAAGAATATGACAAGCTGCCGCAGGCAGAAAAAGACCGGATAGAAGTGGCCATTGCCGAATTGCAGGCGCATCTGGAAAAAATGCTCAGCCATTTGCCGCAGCGCCGGCGTGAACGGAGTGAACGAATCAAGCAGCTTAACCGCGATATCATGCTGTCCATCGTCGAGCACATGATCAATGAGCTGCGAGTGATTTATGCTGACTTGCCCGGCGTACTCGATTTTCTCGACACGGTACAGCAGGATATGGTGCTGCATGTGGATGATTTCCGCAAACCCGATGAAACCGTCAACATTTCTGGCATGACGGTTGTCACCCATCAGACGTTCATTAATTATTACGTTAATGTGCTGGCTTCGAACCACAAGAAACCCGGTGCGCCGATCATCAGCGAGGATAATCCGACCTATAGCAACTTGGTCGGGCGAGTAGAGCATGTTTCCCAGTTTGGCGCACTGGTGACCAATTTCACGCTGATTAAGCCCGGCGCGTTGCATCGGGCGAATGGCGGCTACCTACTGCTGGATGTGCGCAAGGTGCTGACGCAGCCTTTTGCTTGGGAAGGGCTAAAGCGGGCGTTACAGTCTCACAAGATTCATATTGAATCGCTGGGTCAGCTATACAGTCTTGTCAGTACCGTATCGCTCGAGCCCGAGCCGGTTCCGCTTGATGTCAAAGTGGTATTATTTGGCGACCACTTATTTTATTACCTGCTGCAGGCGTATGATCCGGAGTTCAGCGAGCTGTTCAAGGTAGCGGCGGATTTTGAAGAGACGATCGAACGCAATACTGAGTCCCATCTCCTTTATGCACAATTGATTTCCACTCTGGCACGTAAAGAAAAGTTATTGCCCTATGACCGTCATGCAGTCGCCAGGGTGATCGAGCATAGCGCACGGCTGGTGGGCGACTCGGCCAAACTTTCCATGCACATGCGCAGTATTGCCGATTTGTTGCGCGAGGCGGATTATTGGGCGCACGAAGCAGGCCATGAAGCGGTGCTGGCGGGCGATGTCCAGCAGGCGATCGATTCGCAGATCTGTCGGCAGGATCGGATAAGAGACCGGTTATACGAGGCTATCCTGCGCGGCACCCTGATGATCGATACACAGGGGGCGGTGACGGGGCAGGTCAATGGCCTTTCAGTAATCGAGCTGGGTGGATTTGCCTTTGCGCAGCCGACCCGAATCACTGCCACCACTCGTTTCGGTACAGGGAATCTGATCAATATTGAGCGTGAAGTCAAGCTCTCGGGCGCGATTCATTCCAAAGGGGTATTGATCCTGTCTTCCTTCCTGGCTGCGCGCTACGCCAGAAATCAGCCGCTGGCGCTAGCCGCCAGTCTCGCCTTCGAACAATCTTACGGTATGGTTGATGGTGATAGTGCGTCCTTGGCAGAGCTGTGCGCGTTGCTTTCCAATCTGGCGAATGTGCCGATCAACCAGTCATTGGCGATAACAGGATCAGTCAATCAGTTCGGCCAGACGCAGGCAATTGGCGCTGTTAACGAAAAAATCGAGGGATTTTTTGACATCTGTGCTGCGCGGGAATTGACTGGCACACAGGGCGTATTGATTCCTGCCGCCAATGTCAAACACCTGATGCTGCGAAAGAATGTGGTCGACGCCGCAGCAGCTGGCAAATTTCATATCTATGCCGTGGAAAATGTTGATCAGGCCATTACGCTGTTAACTGGCCTGCCAGCAGGAGAGACTGACGCTGAGGGCAAGTATCCGGAAGGCAGTATCAATTATCAGGTAGCTGCGCGACTGGCAGAACTCACCAAGATCAGCAAGTCATTTGTGCAGCAGCAGGAAAAGGGGGGAGAAAGGGATTGATCTGGCCCAGTTCGAGGCCAGCGAAGCGGCAGTACATGGACGCAGCGTCTTCCCTACCTGGATCCAATAGCTCATTTCACTTTTTATAAATCATGATGGGTTTCGGGAATCGCATTCAGAGGGATTCCCGATGCGGCGTGACAGCGTGCGTCACGCGTGGCGGAATTGCTCCGCGATGCAACGCAAAGATTTTGTCTTGCAGGATTTTGTCGGTTGCTGAGACGCGGGCATGCTGGCGCAGATGCGCAGCCCAGGATTCAACCGTGAACATCTCGATGAAGCGTCCACGGTCCTCGACATCCTCAAAAAATCCCCACTGAATAGCGCCGTCGCGGCGGCGGATCACGCCCAGTTCCCGCATCAGTAAGCAAAACGCATCTCGATCTGCATCGTCGATACGGTATTCCAGTGTTACCAGAACAGGGCCATGATCATGTGCAATCGGCGTGGCTGGGACAGGTTTGTCCCAATGACCGGATGGGGTATAGTCATCATGTTCTCCCAGATTGAGCTTGAGTCGCCATGTGACAGGAATCAGAAAAAGCGCCAGCAGTCCCGATGCTGCCAAGGCCAGCGGCAAACCAGCTATTTCTGCCACCTGTCCCCAGCTCAGCGATCCCGCGGTCATTGCACCAAAAAACACCATCTGGAAGATGGCAAGGCCGCGGGCGCGTACCCAATCCGGCAGCGCCACTTGTGCAGAAACGTTTAACGATGATACAGCCAGGACCCATGACACGCCCCCTGCAAGTCCGGCGGCAATGCCGATAATTGCCTGCCCGCCGTAGGCAAACATCATCGAGCACAGTGCTGTTCCCACCGTTGCCAGCATCATGACCCTATTCATGCTCAGGTACTTCCTTATGAGCGAGAGCAGAAATACTCCTGCTACAGCACCAGTTCCCAGCGCGGTCAGCAAAATACCATAAAGACTGGGACCACCTTGGAGCATATCTTTGGCCACCAGGGGTAATAATGCCCAGTAGGCGGATGCACAAATAAAGAAGGCCAGTGCGTGAAACAAAGTATTGCGTAGAGGGGCACTATGCAGCGCAAATCGGATGCCAGCCTGCATAGCACCGATCAGATGTTCGCGCGGCAGCACATCGGCTTGCACCGCGGCGGCACGCCACCATAGCAGTGCGGCCACGACGGCAAGATAGGAAACGGCGTCCAGCAGCACCGTCACTACAGCGCCTGTCGCTGCCAGAATAAAACCGCCCAGTGCTGGGCCGATGGCACGGGCGATATTGATGCTCACCCCATTCAAGACAATCGCCGGCTCCAGCGCATCCCGTGGCACAAGGCGCGGTATGATCGCCTGCCACGCAGGCAGGGCGAATGCCGATCCCGCACCGGTAACAAAGGTAAACAGCAGTAAAACCCAGGCATTAACGCTACCTTTCCATAACAACCCTGCAAACAGAAGAAGTGCCACCGCCAAGAAAATCTGCGTCCATAACAACAGCTTGCGGCGATCAAAAAGATCACCCAGCGCACCCGCGGGAAGAGCGAACAGGAAAACCGGCAAGGCTGTCGCTGCCTGCACCATCGATACCATAAAAGGCGAAGGCGACAGCGCTGTCATCAACCAGCCGGAAGTGACGTTGAACATCCAGGTACCGATATTCGAAATCAGCGTCGCTGTCCATAAAATTGTGAACATGCGATGCTTGAATGGAGAAAATGCTGACCCTGTCATTATGCCAAGCGACCCTGGCCAAGGGTCCGCGGATGATTAAAGCCGAGCTTTTCCTTTTTCCTGTCAAGGCTTAACCAGCGAGATAGCTCGCCGTAATGGTCAGCAAGATATTCGCTTTGAAGAGTCATGCCGTCCTGCATGAAAGCTCTATGCGTCAGATTATGGATGCAACGATACTCTTTCATAGATTATTCTCTCGGGCATTTAAGATAAGGAGAAATGACATCAATCGCAATCAGGACATCCGCATGACTGAAAAATACCATATTGTTAACATCGACGCGAAAACAAACAGGGTAATCGCCCAATTATTATCGAATTATTCCATGCTACCTTCAACACTTATGAATGCTTAACCACCCAGACCGGGAATCTAGATGTCTTTGTTACGCCATTTCCAAATCAAACCTGACTTTGTCGACTTCTCCTTGCCGTATTATTTATACTGCCTGCTGCTCGCCTTCGCGTCATGTTTGATTTGGAAATGGAATTAGAGATGACGCTGCTATCGGGAAACTGTCCAAGCATACTTTGAAATTAAGACTTGGAGTACGGCAGGCGGGTGAGATTGATGGATGGGTAACCGTTATCAATGCAAGCTGTCTAAAAAGTTATATTATATATAACCACTACGTGAGTGAAAACGTACGCCGGGCCCGGCTGCAGCAGCACTGAAGGTGTCAGCGGCTCTGTGACGGATGCCATTTTCAACGTTGGCTATAATCTTTCAACAACCGTTTTTGTGAAAAACCGAACAAGATTCCGTGTATGACACCAAGCCGTTATCGTACTGACGAAGTCAGTAATGAAATCCGTTTAGCCATTGATGAATGCTCCCTCGGGTCGATTCTGGCTGCTCAAAGTAGTCGTGGTACTTGCGCCATTTTCCTCGGCGAGGATTCCGAGAAACTGGTGTGTGATCTGCAGCATAGTTTTCCCCGCGCTAACCTGATCAGAGACAACGCGAAACTGGAGCAGCTCATTATCAAGGTCGTCGGTTTTATCGAGGCGCCATGCACTGGCCTGGATCTGCCGCTGGATGTGTGTGGCACCGCTTTTCAGCAACGCGTATGGCAGGCCCTGCGCGAGATTCCGGCAGGGCAGACCGTAAGCTACACCGATATCGCCCGGCGCTTGGGTATTCCTCAATCAGTCAGGGCTGTGGCACGGGCATGTGCGGCAAACAAGCTGGCAGTCGCTATTCCATGTCACCGAGTGGTGCGCCAGGACGGCACTTTGGCTGACTACCGCTGGGGTGTAGAACGCAAGCGCGCGCTCCTTGAGAAAGAGGCGAGCACTGTCAAGGTACAGCTATGACTAAGCTCAAGGAAGACTATCACTCATTGGATGGCTTGTGTCGGATCAACCTGATTTTTCGCAGAGTCATTTAGCCGGGAAACTTCCGGACAATTCCTAATATTGCATTTCGCACTACATTCTTGTCGAGTACAGCCGTTTGGGAGAATTTTTCTGACGGCAGACCAACGATTTGGCGGGAACTCAGTTCTTGTAAAGGTGTAAAGTGGCTGGTGACAGCTAAAACAGGAAAGTGACGCGGCAGCAGCTTTGGACCTACCGCCGCATTTTATCCTGCGCTATCCTGTATGGATGCCATTGATCTCGGATAGCTAATTTTATTTTTTCCTATCCAATTACCTCACAAGCTTCAGCAGCGACCGTAAGTTTGCGATAGCGTGCAAGCCAGGATATCGGAATGGATGAAACCAAGTCTTGCTGCATGGCTTGATGTGCCGCGACCAGTGCTCCGAGAACGATAGCGCGGCCGCAGCAATCTCCGCCAGCACGGATATTGGCTTTAATCGCGGCAGGGTAATCCGGTGCGTGCCTGGCGATATGGAAAATGATGGGTAATCCTTCTGTGACATGACAAGCTGAGCCAAAGCATTCAGCGGCAGACACGCTATCCAGCGTGTCAGTGGCAAGCGCCTGATCGAGCGATGGCTTAAGCTTTTCCCCGGCAACTGCCACGGCATCGGTTAATGCCTGAACCATGGGTTTACCACGCAGCAGGCCATGCAGCGCCGTGGCCGCGCAACGTGCAGCGGACACGGCGATATCATTGTTATTGGTAATGCGCACGACTTCTTCGACTCGCTGCATGAGCGCCTCATGTGAATCCTGATGAGTGGCTACCAGCACAGGGATTGTGGCGAGTGCGGGCAGTTGATCATCATCCGCACCGGATACTTCCGGAAAGCTGTCGATATTAAGCGGCAATAAAACCCGCAGGGTATGGCGGGTTGGCGAGTCGATATAACCGGCATATGCACCACCCGGCCCGAAATAGGTACGGAATTCGAGCTGGTACGCCGCACGATTGAATTTACCGTGTTTTGCCAAGTGTTTGAGCATTAGCAGGCATATCTCGCCATAGCTCGTCGAATCTCCAGCCTGCTTGTTGCCATGCGCAAAAAATCCGCTTGCACCTGCATAATCGTCAGCACTGGGTTGGCGGAAGACCAATTCATCATTTTGTTCGATAGCTGCAATGCGTGCCGGGTCGTAAAGCCAGTGTAAGCCGAGTGAAGCAGCGTCAGCGACGAGCGCGCCGAGAATGGCTGCAACGTTTGGGTGAATCAGAATGTGCGTATCCATCTACAGACTCCAGCAGATATTTTCTGTTTTAAGTAGACCGTTTTGATTACTTAAAAAAGGCTTAAAATTTGGAGAGAATGCCATCCAGCTGCTCCAGGTTGGTATAGTGGATAATTAAATTGCCTGCTCCGCGTTTTCCGGGTTTAATGACGACGCTGGCACCCAGTTTGGATGAGATATCTTCCTGCAAGCGCAACAAGTCCCGATCCTGCTTGACCAGCCTTTTCACAGGAGTCTGCTCGATGCGTTTGATCAGCTTCTCGGTTTCACGCACTGATAGCTGCTTATGCGCGATTAAACTGGCGACTTCAACCTGTTTCGCTGCAGGTAAAACAAGCAACGCACGTCCATGCCCCATATCGATTTTTCCCTGCATCATCAATTCTTGCACGGGTGCTGCCAGATTAAGCAAGCGTAATAGATTTGAAATCGCACTGCGTGAGCTTCCCAGCGCCTCGCCTGCTGTTTGATGGGTCATGCCGAACTCTTTGATAAGCCGTTGGATACCCATGGCCGTTTCCAATGGGTTCAGATTCTCGCGCTGGATATTTTCAATGAGTGACATCGCCAGCGCTGACTCATCCGGTACTTCACGAATGATTGCGGGCACCTGCGCCAATCCAGCCAGTTGTGCAGCACGCCAGCGCCGCTCGCCTGCAATGATTTCATAGCGCTCAGCAGCTACTGGACGCACCAGAATGGGTTGCATTACACCCTGTGCTTTGATGGATTCGGACAACTCCATCAAAGATGATTGATCCATGCTGGTGCGGGGTTGATATTTACCCGGTTGCAGCAAATGGATCTCCAAATGCTGCAGGGATTCCGCTAACGCATAATCGTCGTGATTGCCTGATAATAATGCATCAAGCCCTCTTCCCAGCCCTTTTAATTTCGCCATTTGTTCCTGATCGTCTGTCGTTTTTTCTGATTTACCTGGAATAACCTGAAATGTTAAGCAGTGGTGTCCATGATCTCTTTTGCAAGCGCGAGATAAGCCTGCGCTCCTTTCGATAATTTGTCATGGAACAACACAGGCACACCAAATCCGGGTGCCTCTGCCAATCGGATATTGCGCGGGATCACCGTTCGATACACCTTATCGCCAAAGTGCTGCTGCAGCTGATCGGAAACCTGTTTTGCCAAAACGTTACGAGGATCAAACATGGTTCGCAGCAAACCTTCAATCTTAAGAATAGGATTAAAGTTGACCCGCACCCTTTTGATGGTATTGACCAGATCACTTAACCCCTCCAGAGCAAAGTATTCGCACTGCATGGGAATCATGACGGCCTGTGCTGCGCAAAGACCGTTCAGAGTCAGCAAATTGAGTGCCGGCGGGCAATCCATGAGGATGAAATCATATTCTTTTCCCACCGTTTGCAGTGCTGCTTTGAGGCGTGCTTCCCTCTGTTCCAGATTGACCATTTCCACCTCGGCGCCAGCCAGATCCTGGTTGGCTGGAATCAGATCATACTTACCTGGCGTGGAGACCATCCGCACATCAGCAATAGGCCGCTCACCCAATAAAACGTGATAAACCGTATGTTGCAAGAGGCGCTTATCGACACCGCTTCCCATGGTAGCATTTCCTTGCGGATCCAGATCCACGAGAAGCACACGCTTACCAGCTTCAACCAGACTTGCCGCCAGATTGATGCTCGTAGTCGTTTTACCAACCCCTCCTTTTTGATTGGTGATTGCAAGAATTTTTATCAACGCGCCTGCTCCTTAGCCGGTATGAATCAAGAAATTCACTTTCCTTGATCCGGTCGAATGACAATCAGATGCCGTGCCGCCCGTAAGCCAGGTACCATGACACGCACGACTTTCTCAACTTCAAATTGCTCAGGCAATTGCATCAGCTCAGCATCGGGAAACCTGCCCTTCATCGCGATCAGCCTGCTTTTACTATTCTCGGCACATAAATGCCCCGCTGAGCTGACAAAAGTACTCAGATCGGCAAACGCCCGGGAAATCACCGTATCGAATTTTTCGGCAGGAAAGAAACGCTCAGCACGCTCGCAAACCACCTTCACATTTTTCAATGCCAATTCAATACTTGCTTGTGTTAAAAAAGCTGCTTTCTTCTGATTACTTTCAATCAAGGTTACATACCAATCAGGCCGGACAATCGCAAGCGGGATGCCGGGAAGCCCTGCGCCACTGCCGACATCAGCAAGATGAGCGCCAGTAATCACAGGCAGCAGCGTTAAACTATCAAATACATGCTTGGTCACCATTTCTTCCGGTTTACGTACGGCAGTCAAATTATAGATACGATTCCATTTATCGAGGAACAGGATATACTGCAGCAGGTGAGTACCGATCTTTTCCCTTTCTTCAGGCAAACCACACTCAAGCTTATCGAGGCCTTCCAGTAATTGTTTTTCTAGACTCATATTTTTTATTTTATTTCGGACAATATAAAACCGCGTTTCAGATGGACCAGCAACAGGGAGATGGCCGCAGGCGTGATGCCGGAAATTCGTGCGGCATGACCAATTGTCTCCGGTTTATGCTGGTTCAGCTTTTGCTGCACTTCGCTGGAGAGACCACGCACACTCCGATAATCAATGTCTTTTGGCAAACTCGTCATTTCATAATGATTATGGCGGGCGATTTCCTGTTTCTGGCGCTCGATGTACCCTTCATATTTAATATTGATTTCCACTTGCTCAGCGACTTTTTCATCGGCAACGCCATCTTCAGCGCCGAGCAATGACATTAACCCCGTATAAGTCACATCCGGGCGACGCAGCAATTCGTATAATGAATATTCTTTTTCAATAGTTTTACCCAGCACGTTTATCAACTCCGCCTCCGGCAGCATGCCAGGGCGCATCCATACATTTCGTAATCTTTGCTGCTCTGCATCAATCGCTTCACGTTTAATCACGAATGCCTCCCAGCGCCCTTCATGGACCAATCCTAACCGATAGCCTACTTCAGTTAATCGCATATCAGCATTATCTTCTCGTAACTGCAGACGATATTCTGCACGACTGGTAAACATACGATAAGGCTCCGTCACACCACGAGTAATCAGATCATCTACCAGCACGCCCAGATAGGCTTCATCACGACGTGGGCACCACGCTTCTCGCCCCTGTACTTTGAGGCTGGCATTTAATCCGGCCAATAATCCCTGAGCGGCCGCTTCCTCATAGCCAGTTGTTCCATTAATTTGACCTGCAAAAAATAATCCTTCAATTGCCCGGGTTTCCAGGGAGCTCTTAAGTGCTCGAGGATCAAAGTAATCATATTCGATGGCATAGCCTGGGCGGGTGATATGCGCATTTTCCAGCCCTTTGATCGAGTGCACCAAGTCGATTTGCACATCATAAGGCAAGCTGGTCGAAATACCGTTAGGATATACTTCGTGCGTATCTAGTCCTTCAGGTTCAAGAAAGATCGTGTGTGAATCCCTATCAGAAAAACGAACAATCTTGTCTTCTATCGACGGACAGTAACGTGGCCCAATCCCCTCTATCTTCCCTGTAAATAAGGGTGAGCGATCCAGGCCATCGCGAATAACATCATGAGTGTGTTCATTAGTACGTGTTATCCAGCAAGATATCTGACGGGGATGCTGCGCCACATTGCCCAGAAATGAAAACACTGGCACGGGATCGTCACCCGGCTGTTCCTGCAGTAAGGAATAATTGATACTGCGTCCATCGATCCGCGGAGGAGTGCCGGTTTTAAGGCGCCCTACCGGTAACTTCATTTCGCGCAGTCGCTGCGCAAGGCCGATTGAGGGTGGATCACCCGCCCGCCCAGCTTGAAAATTATTATTACCTACATGCGCCAAACCGGCTAGAAATGTACCGGTCGTCAAGATGACTGCCCGCGCAAAAAACTTAACGCCAAGGTGGGTAACCACCCCCACAACTTGCTCACCTTGCAGTACAAGATCATCTACAGCCTGTTGTATTAGCCATAGATTTGTCTGGTTTTCCAGCCGTCTGCGTATGGCTTGGCGGTAAAGCACCCGGTCTGCTTGAGCGCGTGTGGCGCGCACAGCGGGCCCTTTACTGGAATTAAGCGTTCGGAACTGTATGCCCGCCTCGTCAATGGCCTCTGCCATTACACCACCCAAAGCATCGATTTCCTTGACCAAATGACCTTTACCAATACCGCCTATGGATGGATTGCAGGACATCTGCCCCAGCGTTTCAAGATTATGGGTAAGCAATAATGTTTTCTGTCCCATGCGAGCAGCTGCTAATGCTGCCTCTGTTCCTGCATGGCCGCCACCCACTACGATAACATCAAAGTTTTCCGAAAAGCTCATAGCATGTGTATTGTAAAACCGATAATCGAATTATTGCTTAATTCTAAGGCATTCAGCGTTTTTGTTCACAAAAACTTAATCTCATAAACGATATGTTTCACGTGAAACATTGCTTGGTCATTCAAGCTGAGGCTTGACCGGATCATAAGTCAGGCAAAGTATTCACCTGTGCCCATGTTATACGGCCCGAGTCAGGGGAGCCAACGCCTCCTGCAATTCAAGTGACACGAAAATTCTTGAATTGCCATGGGTCGGTTTTGTCCAGGTCTTCTTCAAACAACTCCCCTCTTCCCTGAAGCGGCGTCCAGTCGCTATACTGTCCGACCATTTTTCCCAAATAAGGAGCCGCCACCTTCTGCACGTCCTCAAAAGGCATTTCATCGGGCTCGATAATGCCTGCTTCTTGGTTTTTCATTGCCCAGATTACGCCGCCCAGCACGCCTGCCGCTACTTGCAAACTAGTTGCATTGTTGTAAGGCGCAAGTTTCCGCGCCTCATGAATGGATAATACCGAACCATACCAGTATATTCCTTTGGAATGCCCCATCAATAGCACGCCTAATTCGTCAGCGCCATCGTAAATATCATCCATTGACAGGCGAGTCTTTGATTGCAGTTTTAAATTCTTTCCGTTGAATTCATGCACCGACAGAACGGCCGCGTCACAAGGATGATAGGCATAATAAACGGTTGGGCGATAGCAAAGTTTGCTTCCTTCCTTGACTGTTAAATAGTCCGCAATGGAGATAGATTCACTATGGGTGATCAGGAAACCGCAATAACTCCCTTCGCGAGGCGTCCAACCATAGACCTGTGTTTGAACACCTGGCCGTTCCAAATAAATAGCTGCATCGCAGCCGAAGTCATGATGCCTTCCATCAAGCGGCTCATGCTTTTCATGACTCCCCCAGCCCAGTTCCGCCGGCTGAATTCCCTCGGAAACAAAACCATCAATGGACCATGTATTGACAAACTCATCAATGCGTTTAGGTGGATTGATTGCTTGCGTGTCTCGCTCGGCACATTGGATCACAGATATATTTAGCAATTGAGCCAATTTTGCCCACTTATCCTTTGTCTTCGGGATTTCAAAATTTACTCCCGTATCATGTGCGATATTGAGGAGCGCTTGCTTAATCCAGTGCGAAGCGAGACCAGGATTGACGCCATGGCAAATAACGGCTGTCGGCCCACCACCTAATTTTTCGCGAAGTGTCAGCGCTTTCTCGCGTAAACCATAATTAGAGCGCTCAGAAAGCGATAGATTGATATCAGCATAACCGCCTGCCCAAGGCTCAATGCAGGTATCGAGGTAAAGGGCGCCTCGCGAGTGACATAATTCAATCAACGCTAAACTAGACACATTAACCGAAACATTAAGCAAAAAATCACCTGGCGCTAATAAGGAATCAAGTATCTGACGATAATTTTCCGGTGTGAGTGGATTAACCTGGAATGAGATGTTTTGATTTTCTGCTTCAACCCTTCCTCTCTCATCTGCAGCAATAATTCTAATCCGGTCAGGCGGTATATCAACATGCCTCAGAAGTAAGGGAAGAACCCCCCGTCCCACACTTCCAAAACCGATAAATATAAACTTCCCATTAAATTTAAGCAGCTTTTCATCATTAACCATCAGCTTATTCTTTTCTCGATAATCTTTCTTCTTTTACAATTCATGTGGTTGAAGTTATCATTAGCAATGATTAACATTCACAAAAGTAATCATTGAAAGTTTACAAATTATTAATATTATGAGCAAATCGACTATGGATTATATGTATGAATCTGAGCATACCAAATTTATGCGAGAATTATTTGCAAAAAGACCGTATCTAGTTGAACAGCAGAAGGAAGCGCGCGCTATTTGGTGGGACAAGAAGGTCAATCAAGAAGAATTTAAGCATTTTAAAGAGTCGAGAGTACCGCAAAACAGTTATGTCTATTTCGACTGGCTGCAGAAATAGATAAAGATCGTTTTTTTCAATAGTATATATCCATTGGCAGTTTAAGTCATTTTTGCTTTTCGGCCACAAAAATCACGAGGATAAAGCCATTTGGAAGACGTTCCATTATCCCTGCTACTTGCAATATTAGCGCTATTATTAATTCTATCTGGTTTTTTCTCACTTTCCGAAACCAGCATGATGGCGATTAATCGCTATCGCTTGAAGCATCTTGCCAAGCAGGGGCATCGTGGCGCTCGCTTGACTACCCAGTTACTCGCCAATACCGACAGATTGCTTGGAGTCATCTTACTGGGAAACAATTTACTGAATTCAGCTGCTGCGACACTGGTTGCAGTGATTATTTCTGCCTTCTTTGCGCATAATGAATTTGCATTACTTGTCGGCACGATATGTGTGACGTTGGCAATATTGATATTCAGTGAAATTACTCCAAAGGTTATAGCCGCCACTTACCCGGAGAAAATTGCTTTAACAACAAGCTATGCATTGACACCATTGCTCAAAATTTTCTACCCTGCAGTCTGGTTCATTAATCTTTTCGTACAAGGGCTTTTAATCCTCTTTCACCTGAAGCCCAAGGAAAACACAGCGCATAAAATCAGCCCCGAAGAGCTTAAAATGCTTGTGCTGGAGGCAGGTCATTTCATCCAGAAGAAGCATCAAAGCGTATTGATTAATCTGGTTGACCTTGAAACAGTTACTGTTGATGATGTCATTGTACCGAGAGGCCAGATTGAAGCCATCGATCTGGAGGCTGATGATGAAATCATCCATGATCAACTACTAACCTGCCACCATACTCGATTGCCGGTATATCGCGGACACCTTGACAACGTTGTCGGCATCATTCATGCACGCAAAATATTTAACCAAACGAGAAGCGGAAAAATTACCGCAACAATGCTTGAAAGAGTTATGCAAGAACCTTATTTTATCCCTTCTGGTACACCCTTGTTCTCACAATTGCAGTTGTTCCAGGAAAATCGGAAAAGAATTGGTCTGGTTGTCGATGAGTATGGCGAGTGGATAGGATTGGTAACACTCGAAGATATTCTTGAGGAAATTATTGGTGAATTTACAACCCATCCACCTACTCAAACTAGCACATTCATTCAGCAGTCAGATGGTAGTATAATTGTGGAAGGAAGTGCTTTGTTACGTGATCTTAATCGAAAGCTTGGATTTCATTTGCCTTTAGATGGACCCAAAACTTTAAACGGCCTGATTTTGGAGCATTTTCAAGATATTCCCGAAGCTGGGATAGGGTTAAATATAGCCGGATATCCCATGGAAATTATCCAAACAAAGAATCAAGTGGTCAAAGTTGTGCGTATTTATCCAGCTTTGCCAAATTCTGGGCCAAGCGTATAAGTCCAAATAGCTTTTCCTTTATCGTAATCAATGCTTGTGATTTAGAATTTTACGCGCTCATAGCTCAGTGGATAGAGTACCGCCCTCCGAAGGCGGGGGTCACACGTTCGAATCGTGTTGGGCGCGCCATGAACGTATGAATATGAGTGCTTTCGATCGGCATGGAGCTTCTTGCACGGAGTCGGTTCAAAGGCTTCCATGGGTGCTGGGAAGCAACTACTACTCTACAGGCAATGATGATGTCCGCTTATTCCACTAGTGATTTCTCTCTGTTATTGCACAATAATCCTCAGAAGCTGCTTGGAAGCTCCTGCTTTAGGTTAATCACCTCGGCATAATATGGGCAGGTTTCGTTTGTGCGCGTAGGATGCTCGTAACTTTTGCCGAATACCTGCTAGCCGGCGTGGTTTTTCCCAACCTGGTGCTATAGTCTGAACCAATCAGTGCTATCCCATCATTTAGTACTCACCGGCCTGTTTCTTCTACCAGCGCTCTTTGCAATGGCTGATTAATGCACAGAGCAATCAAATAATGCATGCCACGCCAGCCTAAGTCATCTAGAAGCAGATTATCTACTAAAACCATTGTTCCGCACACGGAGTAACACCCCCCGTTTGCCCTCCATTTATCTAAGCTGTCACCCAATAAGGTCAACGCAGTATTAGCGCTATGGCCATTACCCGGATGAAGCCAGAGATTGGCTACCATGCCTCCGTCTGTTCAAAACGGTTTACTCTGCACCACACACTGACAGCATAAACTGCAAAAGCAGTTGAATCGGCGCATAACCACGATTGCTGCCAGGCTGCGGCAAACCACAGCTTTCCACAGCCGTATTGAATCGAATCCGGTCCAGCATTCGCCTCATTAACCCCATGCCGCCCCACGCTGTTATCTCCTTATTGGTAAGGCGAAGCTCAAAATCCACGAAGATCCTTCGGAAGAAAAACCTGTCTGAATCAAACTACTCTAACTTAACAACTTATTCCAATGGCTTCCATTAGAAAATTTCCCTATTAGATTGATCTACACTTAATTTGATCATGGCTGACATACTTCCTTTAGAAAGAATTATTAATACATTTTAGGGAATAATTTACTTGGGATTAAGGTACTATGGCAAGGAATTTGCGGGGCATGAAACTATTGTCGCAGAGCTGGAAGCAGTCATTGAATGAAAACAGCAATGGATTACTGCGGCAGTCTTTCCCAGGAATATGAAATGGGCTGATGCTGCCGGAGAACAAGTGCGGTAGCGGATTGCCTCAATCATAAGCTACACAAAGTATTTGGATTTAGAATTTTTTATGAGGTTCTTCGAGTGTCGGTAAGTTATACCAATCAGCCTTCAGAAGTTGCATTTCGGATTTGAATCCGTACGGGTTTAATATGGATACAAAAATGATACGCTGTCCGTGTGGCAGCAATAAGAAGTATATCGAATGTTGCGGCCGTTACCTGGATATAGGCGAGATTGCACCCACTGCAGAAATATTGATGCGTTCACGCTACACGGCCTATACGCTTGGTCGCGAAGATTATCTTTTGACTACTTGGTGTCACAGTACACGCCCTGCCTCGCTTACATTGGCGAGTGGACCACGCAGTAAGTGGCTGGGCCTTGAAGTGAGGCGCCACGAACAGCCAGCATCAGATCATGCGGTAGTTGAATTTATAGCACGCTACAAAGTGGATGGCCGTGCCCACCGGCTACATGAAATCAGTCGCTTCGTGCGTAAGACAGCGCGATGGTTCTATGTGGATGGTGATATTCTCTAAGTATCCGGAGTATCGAGATGACTCCTTGCTTTATCTCATTCTTCAACAAACAATGCCAGATTGGAGTGCTGTTACAGCAATTTGTTGGCAATCCCACTCTGGCAGACCATCGGTGCTGCTTTTTTTGGTACTTTACGGATTTTTAGAACGAAAACTATCATAGATCAGTAACCCTGCTCCGATGGAGATCGCCGAATCCGCAATATTAAATGCGGGCCAGTGATAGTTGCCAAGGTAGAAATCGAGAAAATCGACGACATGCCCGAGGGTGATGCGATCCCATAAATTTCCCAACGCACCTCCTAGAACGAAGCTCAGGGCGATACAAAACAGTTTGTCATTTGCATGTTTACGCAATAGAAAAACAATCACTATTGACGCAATCAAGGCAATGCCACTCAACAACCAGCGTTGCCAGCCAGCTGCATCGTTCAGGAAGCTGAAGGCTGCTCCAGTATTGTAAGTGAGCACCAAATTAAAAAAGGAAATAACCGGGATCTGCTGACCATAGACCAAGCTGGACTCAATCCAGTACTTGGTAGCTAAATCCAGGGCTAAAACGATCAATGCAATTGTCAGGCTGTAGTAGAGTTTCATTGGATAGGTGTTGTTATCAGCGAATAAGATTAAAAAATTAGGCGTGGTGCCGTAATTCTCCCGTCCCATGAAAATTCGATATGCATCGATTGCACAGGGTGGGGTGATCCGCATTGTGACCGACATCCTGGCAATAATGCCAGCAGCGCTCACATTTGGCATGTAAGCTGGCCGTTACCGTAATATTGTCTTCCTCAGCGGTGGGCGCTTGGTGCAGGCGTACTTCTGAGGTAATCATGACAAAGCGCAAATCGTTCCCGAGTGAGTTGAGCAATGCGAAGTCTTCCCCCGTTGCATGGATATCTACAATAGCGGCCAGGGATGAACCGATAGCGCCTTGCGCACGCGCTTCCTCCAATTTCTTCTGTACGCGTGAGCGTAGTTGGCGCAACCGGTTCCAGCGTTGGAGCAGCTTGTCGGTTTCCACTGGCGACTGCGCGTCGGCGGGGAAACGGTGCCAGACTTGCAAGAACACACTGTCGCCCGGTACGGCTGTTAGCTGTTCCCAGGCTTCTTCTGCAGTGAAACTTAGAATCGGGGCAAACAAGCGTACCAGGCTGTAGGTGATATGATATAGCGCGCTCTGGGCGGATCGGCGTGACGCACTCTTGGCTGCGGTGGTGTAGAGACGGTCTTTCAGGATATCCAGATAGAATCCACCTAAATCTTCCGAGCAGAAATTATGTAACGTGTGCACGATCTGGTGAAACTCATAGCGCTGATAAAGTGCGGTTAAATCATTTTGCAGCGCTTCGGTATAGGCCAGCATATAACGATCGATTTCCAGCCAGTTATCGATCGGCAGATCATCCGTGGCGGGGTCAAAATCGGCCAGATTGGCTAACAGAAAGCGCAGGGTGTTGCGGATACGCCGGTAGGTTTCGACAGTGCGCTTAAGAATTTCATCAGATATGAATAGCTCGCCCGAGTAATCAGTCGAAGCGACCCACAGACGCAAGATATCCGCACCCAAAGTATCCACCACTTTTTGCGGTGCAATCACATTTCCCTTGGATTTGCTCATTTTGTGGCCATGGCCATCCACGACAAAACCGTGTGTTAATAGAGCGTGATAAGGGGCACGGCCATCCATGGCGCAGCCTGTCAGCAATGAAGACTGGAACCAGCCGCGATGCTGGTCTGAGCCTTCCAGATAAAGATCGGCCGGATGATTGAGTTGCGAAGTATGTTTGAGTACAGTGTCATGGGTGGTGCCGGAATCAAACCACACGTCCAGCGTATCGCTCAACTTCTGGTAGTCCTTGGCTTCATCACCCAGCAACGTGGCGGCATCGAGCTTGAACCAGGCTTCGATGCCGTATTTTTCTACTTCATGAGCGACAGCTTCCAGTAATTCGGACGTACGGGGATGCAAAGCATGGGTTTCCTTGTGTACGAAGAATGTCATGGGAACACCCCAGTTCCGCTGACGCGAGATGCACCAATCCGGACGATTTCTGATCATCGCTTCCAGACGTGCCCGTCCCCACGCCGGGAAGAAAGCGGTCGCGTCGACGGCTTTCTTGGCGAGCGCACGCAGTGGCACTCCCTCTTGGAAGGTACTTGCGCTGTGCGTTGCATTCATGCCGATAAACCACTGCGGTGTCGAGCGGAAAATGATCGGTGTTTTATGCCGCCAGCAATGCGGGTAACTGTGCTCGATTTTTTCCAGATGCAACAAATGCTGACTGGTTCTGAGGGCATCGATGAGGATATCATTGGCTTTCCAGACAAACAGGCCACCCACCAGTGGCGTAGTGCTGATGAATTTCCCATCACCCCCGACCGGGCTATCGCTGGATAACCCATATTGCTGACCAATGAAGTAGTCATCCAGGCCATGGGCAGGGGCAGTGTGGACCAGGCCTGTACCAGCTTCCAGCGTGACGTGCTTGCCACAGATGATGGCAACGTTGCGCGCATCGAATGGATGGCGGAGTGGCAGATGCTCCAAGTCGCACCCTTTACAGGTAGCCAGCGTTTCACCCTCGGATTGATAGCGCGTTAAACAGGCTTGCTTTAGCCCGGCAGCCAAGATTAATAAGCCTTGGGGGGTATTAATCAATTCATAATCGAGGTCTGGGTGTACACAAACTGCCTGGTTGGCGGGCAAGGTCCATGGAGTAGTGGTCCAGATGACCGCATAAGCTTTTTTGTCTGACGGTATTGATAGCGCGAATGGTTTGGCAAGGGGATGTTCGGCAGCGTGATCACAAACGATTTCAAAGCCAACATCAATCGCAGGGGAAATCTTATTTTCGTAATCAACTTCTGCTTCCGCCAGTGCTGAACCACAATCGATACACCAGTTAACCGGCTTTTGTCCTTGATAGAGATAACCATTTTCATAAATTTTACCGAGCGCCCGGATGATGCCGGCCTCGGTTTGGTAATTCATGGTGAGATAAGGATGCTCCCAATCACCCAGTACGCCCAGACGAATGAAATCAGCCTTTTGCCGCTCGACCTGCTCTTGAGCGAAAGCACGGCAGAGTTCACGTACTTGATCCGCCGGAAGATTCTTGCCATGTTTTTTTTCGATCTGATGCTCAATGGGCAACCCGTGGCAATCCCAGCCCGGAACATAAGGTGCATCAAAGCCTGCCAGTGTTTTGCTTTTGATGATGATGTCCTTGAGGATCTTATTGACGGCGTGACCGATATGAATATCTCCATTGGCATAGGGTGGGCCGTCGTGCAGAATAAATTTGGGGCGACCTTGGCAGGCGGCACGAATTTTCTGATAGAGCTCTTTTTCTTGCCAGGCTTTAAGCATAACTGGCTCCCGCTTGGCAAGATCACCGCGCATCGGAAAAGGGGTATCGGGTAAGTTGAGCGTTTTTTTGTAATCAGTCATGGAATGTTGATCCGTTTTTTTTATGATGAAACAAGGTCTGCTCGGACCATGAAATAGTCTTTTGCGTTTTCAACGTCTCGTTTTATTTGT
The DNA here is from genome assembly GCA_964554625.1 of uncultured Nitrosomonas sp. Classification (GTDB taxonomy): domain Bacteria; phylum Pseudomonadota; class Gammaproteobacteria; order Burkholderiales; family Nitrosomonadaceae; genus Nitrosomonas. The sequence continues at coordinate 52,946 of CAZKPL010000003.1, forward strand.
CTGATCAATGTTTCTAAATCAGGATATTTCTCTTCATCTCTGAGCTTATGCAGGAAATGTACGCGTAAATGATGGCCATAAATTTTCTTGCAGAAATCAAATAAATGAACTTCCAGAACAGGCTTGCTTATCGCATGAGTGGTTGGTCGTATGCCCAGGCTGGCTACACCGCGCATCGTTGCTGGCAGCGCAGATCCGGGTTTGCTACTGACTTCCACCACGAAAATACCCATCAGCGGCGGACGATTATGTTTTAATTGGATATTGGCTGTGGGAAATCCAATTTGCTTCCCCAGCTTATCACCATCCACGACGCGTCCACTGATACTGTAGGGTCGTCCCAGTAGCTGTTTAGCAAGATTCAGATTGCCGCAAGCCAGTGCTTCCCGTACAGCAGTACTCGATACGCGTAAGCCATTCACACTAAAATCGGGCATGATTTCTACTTCAAAACTGCCCTCTCTCTGAGAGAAAGATTTCAGCATATCTACATTACCCGCGCGCTGTGCGCCAAAACGAAAATCATCTCCTACCAGTAGCCAGCGAACAGCAAGCTCTTGTTGAAGGGTGCGTGCCATGAATGATTCTGTGCCAATTTTCGCGAAATCATGGTTGAAACGGTAAATCTGCACACGATCGATACCAGATTCTGCCAGTAACTCCAGTTTCTCACGTAAACTCGTAAGGCGTGTGGGTGCCCGATCAGGAGCGAGAAACTCACGCGGATGCGGCTCAAATGTCATGACACAGGAAGCGATATTCAGTTGCTCAGCCGCCTGTTTTAGACGCGCAAGCATGGCCTGGTGACCTAGATGCACACCATCAAAATTGCCTATGGTCAATGCCATAGGCAATTCTGGCTTGGTGGAAGCCTTTCTGCAAACTTGCATGATAGAGTGGATTAATGGGTTGGCTGTCGAAGCTACGATTTCAAATGACCGGCCATGGCGTATTTGACTAAATCAATGCGCTTCGGCAAAAAGTTCCATAGGTTGTCGATCCGGAAAGTTGCTCATCTGATAGCCAAGCCATAATCTACCTGCGATAAAAGTGGCAACGGTATCTGCATGATGCTTCAATACGGAGTTGCCCAATTCATGTGTGGTTTCTCTAAATAGCTGCAGCCATCGTTTAAATAGATCTGCATTCAATTCCGGAAGAGCAATATGTTTAGGCATGGGAGCGCCCCGGAAGCGGCTAGTGCCTCGCAATTGTGCTGACCAGAAGTTAGTCATTTGAACAAAATGAGCATCCCAGTCAATAACGTGCTCTTCAAAAATCGGCCCAAGATCAGGGTCTTTTCTGGCTTTCGCATAAAAATCATGGACTAATCGTGAGATTTCTTCTTCAGTGTATAGGTCTGGATTGGGTGTAGGTACGGAAAATGATGTCATAACTCTATTTATGGATTAAAAATTACCCTGCAACGGCGTAAGATCAGTCTTTCTGGTCTCGACGTATGCTGCAATACGTGTGATGATAAATATATACCTTTGTTTTTGAATTTTACCTTTAGTTTATCGGTTACTGTATAGATTGTCTAACCACGGATTTGATGTTAGAAAACTGGTTGAATAGTCATTCAAGAGTAAGGATCGCAAGTTTCTCGTCAAAAATACTATGATGGGTAGAAAAGGGCGAAAATCAATACAAGTATAACAAAGCAATTCAAGGCAGTTTTACAGGTGCTGAAAAGGCTATCGAGATGAAGCTATTGCAAGGTCAATCACTGCTGGATGATCCGGCTCAAAATAAATCAACTGCTTTCTCGCGCGAAGAACGAAATCAGTTTGGTCTGCGTGGCCTGCTGCCTTATCAGATAGCGGATATCAAAACGCAGCAGGAACGCGTATTAGGTAATCTGCGCCGGAAAAACAGCGATATCGAAAAATATATCTTTCTAAATAGCTTGCGGGAGCGGAATCAGCGATTATTTTACCGGACGATGATCGATCATCTCGATGAGATCATGCCTCTGGTTTATACCCCCACCGTAGGAGAGGCCTGTAAGGAATTTGCTCATATATTCAGAAATCCGCAGGGTTTTTACATTACCCCGGATGATCGGGGCGAGATTGCCTCGATACTTGGTAACTGGCATGAGACGGATGTGCGCATCATTGTGGTCACCGATGGCGGGAGGATATTGGGATTGGGTGATTTGGGCGCTAACGGCATGGGGATCTCGATAGGCAAGACCGCTTTGTATGTGGCCTGTGCAGGTATCCATCCGGCGCACTGTTTGCCTATGATGCTCGATGTCGGAACGAATAATCAACCTTTGCGCGAAGATTTGCTTTATTTGGGTTACCCTTATCCCCGGCTAACCGGAGATGCATATTTGTCATTGGTCGATGAATTTATCCAGGCTGCCCAGATGAAATTTCCCAACGCATTGATTCAATTTGAAGATTTCCAGAGTCAGCATGCTTTTGAGCTTCTTGACCGCTATCGAAAACAGGTACGCTGCTTTAATGACGATATTCAAGGTACGGCTGCAGTTACACTGGCGGGTGTTTATACCTCTTGCCGCATTACGCGCAAGCGATTTACCGATCTAAATATTATGCTACTCGGAACGGGTTCTGCAGCAAGCGGTATCGCTGAATTGATGGTTCCGGCATTTTGCGCAGCCGGTCTTAGCGAGGAGCTTGCAAGGTCAAAACTTTGGTTTGTGGATAGGCAAGGATTAGTGGTATCAAGTCGCAAGCAGTTTAAATCACCTATTCAGCCTTTTGCTCACGAACATGCCCCAGTAAATTTTCTTGAGGCGATCGAAAGCATTCGGCCTGACGTACTGATCGGCGCGACGGGTGTCGCAGGGACATTTCATGAAGCGATTATTAGAAAAATGGCGGAATTCAATGAACGCCCGGTTATTATCGCGCTGTCCAATCCGACTTCTCACACGGAATGTACTGCTGAAGAAGCCTATCGATGGACCGACGGGCGGGCTATTTTTGCCAGTGGCAGCCCTTTTCCAGTCTTCAGGCTGGGCGAAAAACTGTTCAAGCCGGCTCAGGGGAATAATGCCTATATCTTTCCAGGCATTGGTCTCGGTGTCATAGCCAGTCGAGCGTGGCTCGTGACAGACAGCATGTTTCTGGCTGCTGCCAAAGTACTCGCAGACATGGTTTTGCCAGAAGAGATCGAAGCAGGCGCAATTTATCCAGCACTTAATCGCGTTCGCAGCGTTTCTCATGCCATTGCAGTTGCTGTTTGCCGGATTGCCCAACAAGAAGAGCTAACAGAGAACACGCTTCCCGAGGATCTTGCAACATACGTCCGGTCACTGATGTATGAACCCGATTATTGAATTCCAGCAGTAGTACTGGGGTCAGAATAAGAAACCCCCATTTCTGGGGGCTCTGCTAACAGTCTTGAATATAGCTAATGCATTATTTCAGATCGTCAATACTGGCACCAAAGTTGATATGAAATGCTGCACCATCCATTACAAGTGCCGGAACCGATTTGACTCCAGCTGCTTCTGCCTCGCTAATCCGGGATTTGTCAGTACCCAGATGCACAATCTCAACATCATATTTTGAACGATCGATCGCGTTGGCTACAGCATCTTCTGCTGCAACACATACTGGGCAACCGGCATGATAAAAAATAGCTTTTGCTGCCATTATAAAACTCCTTTTAACATTATTTACACAAACGCGCATTTTATCACACAAGAGAATTGTTTCTGGATTAATCAGCCGGGGGAGGAGGAGGATTGCCAGGTGGTGGTGGCGGTATGTTTCTTGCTGAGGGTTGAGTCGAAGGGCCAATAGTCTGGCTGACGTAAGGATCATTCAAAAACTGCCCTGCTACCGGGACACGATGGCCATTTGCATACATGCACTGAATATAAGACATGTCATAACGTTGTTGACTAATATATCCAGAAGTTCGAGCCGTCCCGCTGCCACTTAAACTGCCTGCCAGCAGGCCGCTGCCCGCGCCAATTGCCGCTCCACGTCCGCCTCCGAACGCGGCACCTGCGGCTGCACCCAGCGCAGCGCCTACTGCCGCACTTTCCATTCCGCTGGAGACGGAAGCTTGTCTAGGTGTCTGACCATTACTCTGCTGGCTGGCATATTGCTTGCACAGATAATCATCGCTACGAAACTGATCAAAGCTTTTACCAGCACCTGGCAGCACCATAACACTCGGACCACTGGGTATATGCACACACCCGGCAAGCAAAAGTAACGGTAACAAATAAGTTAAGCTAAAAATTTTTTCCATGAATGGCTCCTGAAATTATTCTGCTGGCTGGGGAGCAACTTTTAGCCAACCACCTGGACATTTCTTAACATAAGGATAATAGCCTGACGGGTTCTCACAATAATGCCAGTAATTGGCTTGCGGAGGCGGGGAGGATTGTATGGGGCTGGGTTGCTGGATATAAACCGGCGGGGTTGCAGGAACGACAACGACAGGTGGATAGTATGGAGGCAGCGCATATCCTCCGTAATAGGGTCTGTAATAATAAGGATAATAAGGATAGCCAAAAGAATAACTGCCATAAAAACCACTACCACGGCCCCCATAGTAGCCAAACGTCGATGCACCGTAACCCAGTCCTAGTCCTAAGCTAAAATTATATTTATTGGAGTGGTCGCTATGCCCATGGGAATGAGTGTGACTGCGATAGTAATTGTGGCTGCGATCTGCCCATGCCGCCTCATTCAACACCATTGCGAGAAAAGCAATCGTTAAGTAAGGAAAGCTGATCTTTCTCATGAAATCTCCATCGTATCCTACAGATAACCTGATTTAGCTTCCGAGCAGGCTATTTTTATTTTAAATAACCAGAGTTTGATGGACTGGTTTCATTAAAGTTTCCCAACATTATAGAAAGCCAAGAAAAAGAGACAAATATATTTGAAGCTTCAAGGCATGGGGTATTTTTGTGGCTTTAAGTGACTCCAGGGTAGGAACTAATTTGAGTAATCCGAAGGTCGGTTCTTTCTCAATTGCCCGCATGACTTTGAAATACCAGTCCAGCATGCTCTCGCATTTTGTGAAAGCAGATAGCAGGCCAGTTCTCCTTCGCGACACTTAATTCGGCAGCGAAGGAGGCCAGAAATGTAGGGGCATCGACTGCGTCATAAGCAATACGGTGCGCATTTGAATCGATGAAGCGTTGTAGTTCTTTGGGATCATCCGCGGTAACCCAGCGGGCCAATTGATATTTGGCAGAGGCAATGCGCGCATCTACACCGTATTCGTGTTGCAGTCTATGCGTGACCACTTCAAACTGCAGATTTCCCACTGCCCCCAGCAACAAGGTGCTGCCTATGTGAGGGCGGAAAACCTGTATTGCGCCTTCCTCACCTAGTTGCGTCAGCCCTAACCTGAGTTGCTTGCTACGCATCGGATCAGCAATTTCAACCGTCTGGAATATCTCGGGTGCAAAGAAGGGTAAGCCGGTGAAATGGAGCGCTTCCCCTTCGGTGAGGGTGTCACCCAATTGCAATGTCCCATGATTGGGAATACCGATAATATCCCCTGGATAAGCAGTTTCAAGGAGCTCGCGTCGTTGCGAGAGGAATGAAACAACGGTGCTGGTGCGCACTTCTTTGCCGCTACGGACAACCTTGAGATTCATTCCGCGTTTGAACTCTCCCGAGCAGATACGTACAAATGCAATACGATCACGATGCGCTGGATTCATATTCGCCTGGATTTTGAAAACGACGCCGGAGAATTTAGGTTCAACCGGCGGTACTTCACGCTGAATGGCTTTACGTGACCCTGGGGAAGGAGCCAAATCGATGAGTGCATCGAGAATTTCTCGCACACCAAAGTTATTGATGGCTGAACCAAAGAATACAGGTGTTTGCTCGCCAGCAAGAAAAGCAGTGCGATCGAATTCTGGAGATACGCCACGAATCAAATCAATTTCTTGCCGTGCTTCAATGAATCTCTCGCCAAAACGCTCAATCATCGCTTCGTCATCCAGATTTCTGAGGATCATCTCATCTTCATCTTCCACGCGATCGGCACCTGGGCGGAATAGGCGCATGCAGTGATGCTGCAGATCAAATACCCCGTGAAATTGCTTGCCCATCCCTATTGGCCAGGTAAAGGGTATGGTGGTCATATCGAGTGTACGCTCAATTTCGTCGATAAGATCAAGCGGATTGCGTACTTCACGATCCATTTTGTTGATGAAAGTGAGGATAGGTGTATTACGGGCCCGGCATACTTCCAGTAGGCGCAGCGTTTGGGCTTCCACGCCATTAGCGGCATCAATGACCATCAATGCGGCATCCACGGCAGTGAGAACGCGGTAAGTATCCTCGGAGAAATCCTGGTGGCCGGGTGTATCGAGTAAATTGATGACGTGATCCCGGTATTCCATTTGCATTACCGAGCTTGCAACCGAAATACCCCGCTGCTTCTCGATCTCCATCCAGTCAGAAGTGGCATGGCGGCTTGCCTTGCGAGCCTTGACACTGCCTGCGATATGGATTGCTCCCGCAAACATCAGCAATTTCTCGGTTAACGTGGTTTTGCCTGCATCCGGATGGGAAATAATGGCGAATGTGCGGCGTCGTTTTACTTCTTGGTCAATCATTATTGAAAATCCTTAACACTGATTATCTGGTTATGCTGAATTTTAATTCTGCGTATAAAGGTAGCAATGTGCGCTATGTGTTGTGCTAAATATACTCTTATCCGGGTAGATTTCCCGGCAGATTGGCATTACATAGGGACAACGAGGGTGAAAGTAGCAGCCTGATGGCGTGTTGGCAGGGGAAGGTAATTCGCCTCTCAGGTGAATATTTTCTCGCCTGGATGTTGCTTCAATCACCGGCACCGACGAGAGAAGCGCCTGGGTATAAGGATGCTTGGGTGTATTCAGCACTTCATCGACATGTCCTTTTTCGACAATTTTTCCCAGATACATGACGGCTACTTCATCGGCCAAGTATTCTACTACCGATATATTGTGCGTAATGAATAAATAAGCAAGACCCAAGTTCTGCTGTAAAGTTCTGAGCAGATTCAGGATTTGTGCTTGTACGGAAACATCGAGAGCACTTGTCGGTTCATCACAAATCAATAACTTGGGTTTAACTGCCAAGGCACGTGCAATCGCAATCCGCTGGCGTTGGCCTCCAGAGAACTCATGCGGGTAACGCCATTTTGCTTCTGTTGGCAAACCCACACGCTGCAAGAGCGTATCAACTTTATTTTCTTGTTGATTTAATTTTATTTTGTCACGACGATCAAGATCCAGTGCATTCATGCCTTCTTCAAGGATTTCGATGATGCGCATTCTTGGGTTAAGGGATGAGTAGGGATCCTGAAAAATAATCTGAAATTCAGCGCGTTTCTTGCGTAGCTGGTTGCGTGCCAATCCTGTGAGTTCAGAGCCATTGAACTCTACGCTTCCGGCAGTGGCTGGGATGAGCTGGCAAATCCCTTTGCCTACCGTGGTTTTGCCACAGCCGGACTCACCGACTAACGCAAGCGTTTTTCCCGGTGCAATCGCTAGTGAAACACCATCTACTGCTTTGACGTATCCAGTGACGTGTTTGAGCAGGCCCTTGTGGATAGGAAAATGAATTTTGAGATCGGTGATGTTTAGCAACGCAGTGTCCTGATGAGGCGCTGCGTAATCAGCAGTGGGGAATGAGGCTATTTCTGATGGTATCTTGACCTGATCTTTTGATTCTTTTTGTTCGCTGAAAAGGTGGCACTTTACCCGGTGATCGGCCGCTATTTCAATCCACTCCGGTGCTGTTTGACGGCATAATGCCCACGCATGATCACAGCGGTCCGCGAAACGGCAACCCTGGAATACTTGTGACAGGGGAGGAACATTTCCGCTGATCACAGCCAAACCTCGATTACGCTTGCTTCTTGCCGGTAATGCAGCAAATAATTTTTGGGAATAAGGATGGGCAGGTTGCCGAAAAAAATCTCCACATCCTGCAGTCTCAATAATTTCTCCAGCGTACATGACAGCAACGCGATGCGCCATCTCTGCGACAACTCCCAAATCATGCGTAATGAGTAGAATCGCCATGTCAGTGCGTTGCTGAAGTCCACGCATGAGATCAAGCACTTGCGCCTGGATAGTAACGTCCAGTGCAGTAGTCGGCTCGTCGGCGATGAGCAGCTCTGGTTCGCCAGCGAGCGCCATGGCAATCATCACACGTTGTTTCATTCCACCGGAGAACTGGAAGGGATATTCAGCCATGCGGCGCGAGGCGTCCGGGATGCCCACCTGCTGCAATATGTCCAGTATGCGTTTTGGGATGTCGGTATGATGTAGATTAAAATGTTGTTTGAGTACTTCTTTAATTTGTGATGCGATGGTCATCACTGGATTCAGGCTAAGCATCGGCTCCTGAAAAATCATGCTGATACGCTTGCCGCGCACTTTCCGCATATCCGCTTCCGGTAAAAGAAGTAAATCATTGCCATCAATCTTGATATGGCCCTCAATAATCTCTGCTGTCTCCGGTAGCAGGCGCATGATGGAAAGGGCCGTCATGGACTTGCCGCAACCTGATTCTCCCAGAAGGGCGAATGTTTCGCCTTTGAAAATTTTTAGCGCTAGCCCATCTATTGCACGAACAGGTTCTGGGCCGGTATTCAGAATTGTTTTGAGTTTCTCGATTTCCAGCAGTGGCATCATGGGTATGTAGTATCCTTTGCTTCGGATGAGATAGCGGAAGCAGTCGTGCGGGATGGAAAAGTATTCGATTGCGCCATATTACCTGCTTGATAAGATGACTGGCCGGCTCTCTCTGATAGCGTTCTGATGCGTGGATTAAAGGCGTTCTGGACCGCATCAGCAAAAAGGTTTGCGCTTAACACCAATATAAACATGAATCCAAATGCTGCGAGCAACGTCCACCACACCATGGGTTCCCGCGCCATTTCCAGTCTTGCTGCATTGATCATGGTCCCAAAGCTAATCATGGAAGGATCAACGCCGACGCCTACATAAGAAAGCACGGCTTCTGCCAGGACCAGGCCGCTGAAATCCATGACAATAGTGATCAGAACGATATGCATGACGTTGGGGAGAATATGGTGGATGATAATGCGCCAGTGTGAAACAGCAAATGCGTGCGCAGCCTGGATATATTCCATTTCACGCAATTTGAGGGTTTCTCCGCGCAATAACCGGCACAGTCCTGTCCAACTGGTGATGCCGAGTATGATACAAAGAAACAGTAAGCGTAAATCAGCACGCGCTGAAGCAGTATCGAATATTTCGGGATGGGTTTCGATGTATACCTGCATCATCAGCACTGCGGCAGCAATGAGCAAAACGCTGGGGATCGAGCTTAATGTCGTGTAGGTATATTGAATCACATCGTCAACCCAGCCGCGGAAATAGCCAGCCGCGATCCCTAATAAAAGAGCAAAAGGTAGCATGATCAGAGTGGTCAACGTGCCAATCAAGAGTCCCGTGCGAATACTTTTGAGCGATTGATATAGCACATCCTGCCCTACCTTGTCGGTTCCCAGCACATGGTAATGGGTGGATAGCGCAATGACCACGCCTAGCAGGACAGCTATCAGCCCTAGCGTAATCATGATGGCATACCAGGGCGTCTCGGTAACACCACGCCAGATTGCGGACTGCATCTGCAAAAAACTTATATTATTCCGTCTGGCTAAGAGCATACCCAGACTAACCACAATCGCACTCCAAGCCAGCAGTCCCCATGCTGCCCCCGTTATGGATCGCTTGGCGATATCATTTATTCGTTGCGTTTCGGGTTCTGCTAAGTGAGCACCTCCATATATCAGTCTGGAAAATTCCCGTGCTTGGCTGCCATCAGCTAATTCTACGGTTTCTTTTGCGTAGAGGTGGGCTGAAAGGGGAGCCGAGTATGTTTTTTCCACATGAGTGCGCAACGGCGTCGCAATGATATCAAAAAGACTCAACACCTCTACACTATAAACCTTTTCACCAGATTTATCGGAAGCATTGTCTAGTGCAGGGCGGAAATGGATGGTGTCGAGCAGTCCGATTAAGATAAAAGCAACCATAACGGTAAGGGCAGCCATGCCGCTTGCGCTATGTGCTGTCCGCCGCCAGGGCGTGAGTAGATGCGAGTGATGGCGTATATACCAGCCAATGGTGATCACAACAGCCACGAGTAAGTAGACTAATGCATCAGTCCAAAGAATAACCGGATCGAAAGGCATGATAATTTGAAATGTTGATGATGACTGAAAGTAATCAATTGAGTATTGTAGTGTAATTTACTTGCAGGTTTTGCAGTGCAGGCACAACTATTTCTGTTGAGCCAAGTCAGGCGAGTAGGCAAGGAATATTTCAACTGATAAGATTCAGCTGTCGATAGACTCACAAGTTATTCGTTGAAGATAAATCTGATTCTTTTAATCAACACTTAATCAAATCATGAGTAATAGGTTAATCATAGCGCAGTCTAAAGGATCGACACTAGATCTCTTGCTTCCCATGGCCAATCGGCATGGCCTCATTGCTGGGGCGACGGGCACAGGCAAGACAGTAACTTTACAAGTTCTGGCTGAACAGTTCTCCGAGGCCGGTATCCCCGTGTTCATGGCAGATATCAAAGGAGATCTGTCAGGACTTGGCCAGATCGGCGGCGGCAATACAAAAGTAGCAACACGAGCGAAGGAACTCGGCTTAACGACTATTGAATATGCTGATAACCCGGTTGTTTATTGGGATGTTTTCGGTCAGAAAGGACATCCCATGCGTGCAACGGTTTCAGATATGGGACCCTTGCTGCTCTCACGTATACTCAATCTTAATGATATCCAAACGGGTGTATTGACAGCAGTATTCAAGGCTGCGGATGATCAGGGCTGGTTATTGCTGGATCTGAAAGATCTGCGTGCCATGCTACAGTATGCCTCGCAACATGCTCAAAAGCTAACAGTAGAATATGGCAATATCTCGGCCGCAAGTGTAGGTGCCATCCAGCGAGGGTTGTTGCAACTGGAGCATGAAGGAGGTGAGCATCTGTTTGGTGAGCCAATGTTCAATTTTGCAGATCTCATGCAAACTAATGGAAATGGGCGGGGTGTGATCAATATTTTATCGGCTGAGACGCTACATAACACGCCTCGCCTTTATGCTACCTTGTTGCTTTGGCTCCTCTCGGAGTTGTACGAGAATCTTGCTGAGGTAGGAGATCTCGACAAACCTAAGCTGGTGTTTTTCTTCGATGAAGCCCATTTATTGTTCAACGATGCGCCTAAAGTGCTGCTGGACAAAATCGAGCAGGTGGTGCGATTGATTCGCTCGAAGGCAGTGGGTATCTATTTTGTCAGTCAGAATCCACTGGATATCCCTGACAAAATACTTGGCCAACTTGGCAATCGTATTCAGCATGCATTACGTGCATTTACACCCAGAGATCAGAAAGCGGTTAAATCCGCTGCGCAAACATTCCGTCCGAATCCTAATATCAATGTTGAAGCGGCGATTACTGAGCTGGGAGTAGGCGAGGCTTTGGTTTCTTTTCTGGATGAGAAGGGGCGCCCTCATCCGGTTGAGATTGGCAAAATCTTTCCACCCATGAGCCGTCTTGGTCCAGTAACTGATCAGGAGCGGCAGAAAATCATCCGTAACTCTGGTTTCTATGGATACTACGAGAAAACTATTGATCGCGAATCAGCCTATGAGATTCTAAAAGAGCAGGTTGAAAGGAAAGCTGGTCAAGGAATACAGTCAGAAGGCGATGATGGGTTTAACTGGCGTGACATGCTAGATGGAGAGGGAAGTAGCAAACGGTCAGGACGCCAACCCCAAGGAATTATAGAGACACTGGCTAAAAGTGCTGCCCGGACTGTGGGCAATGAAATTGGGCGGCAGATTTTGCGGGGGGTACTCGGTTCCATTCTGGGCAAGAATCGTCGCTAATTATAGGATGCGACGATGGGCTATCGGCGTTACCTGGCAGGTTATTTCTCTGCAGGAAACGTCAACTTACAATAAAAAAAGGGTACCACAAGGTACCCTTTTTTGCCTGATCCGAACCGGATTAGAAGTCGTGACGCAGACCCACTGAGTAAACATTACGATCAGCATCGCCGACGGTAATTTTTTTGTCATCTACCCAGACACGCTGATAGCCGCCAAACAGACTGGAACGTTTGCTCAGGTGATGAATGACACCGGCGGTGATATTCTGGATATCTTTTGAACCAGCTACACCCGCTAGTTTGTAAGCATGGGCCATGCCGCCCTGTGCTATGAGCATGGTATTACCGATCGTATAATCGACGCCTGCCATCCAGAGATAGCCATCGCCATTGGCGTTCATAGCCGAATTACATTGACCGCGTCCATCAAGAGTAACTGAACCAATAGCTGATCCGAAAGCAGCCGCATCAGTACAGGAGGCTGCGCCGCCTAAAGGATTGGCATTGTTGACATATTCATACTGTCCACGAACACGCAGATCCGCAAAAGAGATCAAAGCACCACCACGCCAGATTTCCTCGTCATCGATTACATTGGCTAACGATTTCATACGATTGCTGACGTTATCACGTGAATAACCACCAAAAATGTCGAAACCGAGTGCGTCGATCTGGGCGCTGTATTTACCTGCGACCTGGAAATCCCATTCGCCATCTTCACCACCGGAGTTACGTCCATCGGCACCTAATACCGGATCCAGTTTTCTGGCATCGCCCGGCATCAACAGGGCTGACATTGAGAATCCTTCAACCAGAGGCGAATCGTAGCGGACCGCGCTGTTTACAAAACTATTGTCACCCGCTCCCAAGCCGTTTAGATTTGCGGTCATCAGACCACCACTGCCGTTGGCATGCAGACTGGTATAGGCAAAAGGATCAATCGTATGACCACCTGCGAAATCCTTAAAGGGTGATTGGACCCGGCCAAATTTCACTTCACCCCATTCATTGCCGCCAAGACCAACCCATTGCTCCCGCGCTGTTTGACCAGTACCAGCACCTGGATTGAACCCGAATTCAACGCGTCCCATTGCTCTGAGACCCATTCCGAGATCTTCGGCAACCTGCAGGCCCCAGCGTGATTGTGCTGCATCGTCAAGTACGCCTGTCTGAGCGCCATTGCCATCAGTGTCGACTGTGGCGTACTCAGCTTGAATTCGTCCAAAAATGGTTACATGTGTTCCTTGCGCTGCGGCAACCACCGGAGCTGCAAGTGCGCCCGCTACCACTAACGCGATTAGTTTCTTTTTCATGTGAAACGCTCCTTTAAAATTAAAACGACGGGGGTCGTTATGCTTAAAATCTATCAATCTCATTCTTCTTCAATGCTTCTTATTATCCAAGCCTTCCGAGCTGGAAAGGTTAGGCAGATTGTGCCCAACACAAATCAGTGACGCAACAAAAAACAATCAAATTTTCGATTTCAAGCAACATTGTGTTGCTTTTGTGCAACACAGGACATTTTGTAAGATTCCTTTTTTTAGAGAAGAAATATCTAAAAACAATTTCGCGCTTTCATTTGCCATATCAAGCATCCTTACACCCGAATATGAAGAGTGATGCGTTAATCCGCAGCAACAAGCATAGTTGGTTCCTGAAAAATCTTAGGTCCAATAGAATAATCCCGTCTTCAAACTAACAGGCCCTGTTAGAGCCACGAGTTTCTTGCCTGGGAACTGGAATTTACCAAGATTACTTCTTCTCCATAGTTCTGATGAACGCATTGGCTTCGTTGATAGATTTTTCCATTGAGGTAATGAGCGAGGATATGTCCGACTGAAGTGTGCCCAGTTCACCCTTCAGCGAAGCGATCGCTTGTGCGTTGAGGTTGTGTTTGAGGAACATCACTTGATCCTTGAATACTGTCAGTACGGGCTGGATCTTTGTCTCGGCATTTTTCATGGTGGTGATAAGTTGCTGATAATGCGCCCGGGTGGCGATCAGTTTTTGCTGGCTGCTGCGTTTGAGCGAGGTATTTGAATATTGGGTGATTTCCTGTTCCCACTCGTTGAAAAGCGCTTCGGAGACATCTTCGATGGCGCTAATGCGATCGCTGACCTCATCCGCCTTGGCGACACTGGCTTCATATTCGCCATTCAGCTTGTTATAGACTGCTTCCAGATCGCCACCTTTGAAATTGGTCACAGCAGTGAACTGCTCGAGCGCTGATTTGAACTGCTCTTTGGTTTCTTCCTGGGTATCGCGCGCGCTCTCGACCCGATGCACCAGCACATCGCGTTTGGGGATGCCGATCTTTTCGAGTCCACCGTAGTATAGAGTGGAGCAGGCGGTCAGGAAAAATAGTAATGAAAAAGATAAGTAAGCGAAGGAACGGGATAAATGACTCATAAGGTTCTCCTGAAAGGAATCAGTCAATATAAAATTAACGTACGACACCCCGCCGCAGCAATTGCCACATGACCTTAAAGCCCCAGAGAATGGGGTGGCGTCGCAGCATGGGAGTGATTTCAACACGGATACCGCTATGGCGTTCGATTTTCCAGGCGGCATAATCGAGGCAGTTACGAAATGTCAGTGTGGCCTTGCTCAGGCGTAAGATAGAAAGTATCCGTCCTTGCCAGCGCCTTATCCGCCATTGAAACCGGGCACGCCGGTTATCCAGTGGCGTGGCATGGCTGTGGTAGTACCCGTCAGGCTGTATGGTGAGCAAGCCGTTCAGGGCGGGCAGGGCCGTGGCGGTCAAGCGTGCATAATGCTCCAGACTGAGCTGGGCCAGGTGACGTGCGCGCGTTTCCCGTTCGGCACGCAGCTCTGCGGCGTAGGTTCGCATTAGACCTTGCGTCCAGATTTCTTCGGTATCCAGTATGCGTGCTTCAAGCGCTAACAGGCTGGATCTCAGGAATTTCACGACTGCCTGCGCCATGGCCACATTGATGCGCTGACGGATAAGATCATCACGCGCATAAAGCAATCGTGCTGGTTGGGCGAAGCGCGCCCAGAGATAGGAGTGAAACCAGAATTGATTGCCGTACTCGAAATCAGCGGTTGAGAGGACTGCATACTTGGCTCGGAAGGTCCTCCCCCCTTGGGTGACTTCCAGATAAAACACATTGGGCGGCAGCCAGGCATTCAGGTAGGCCAGATAACGTTTCGGGTAGGCGTTGCGGTAATCGTTGATCAACACATAGAAATCAGCGATACCCTCGGTCAGATTGCTCGTGTGCAGGCAGGAGCCATACAGGACGACGGCATCCAGCGAAGCGCCGAAGTGCTGTCTGATAGCATCGACCAGATATCCGAAGTCGGGTGAAACCATCTGGGTATTTTGCAAAGCGATGGCTTCCACCAGTAGTACAGGCGCTTGCTTAACGGGAAGTAATTTGTTTTCTTTCATTGTTAGTCCAAACTACAGTACGAGAAAAGTGATGGGACCGCTGGCCGATATGCGTAATGGGCCATGTTGGCGCGAGGCATGAAACAGCTCACCATCCACGATATATTCATCCTCCAGTGATAATTCCAGCATCTGGGTATTGTAGCTAACATAGCCGTGTTCTTTCTTGAGGCTGTGACCATGCCCTGCAATCAGCGGCCAAATCGAATACCAGAATTTTCTGCTATGCTGCCGCACGAAAGTCACGTGCAGAGGTGCCGATTCCTGTCCCCAGTAAGGACGTATGCCCATCAATAGCTGCTCCAGCGCGCTGACCAATACTAGTAAATAGTTTTCCTGGCGCTTTACACCCGCTTCGTCTATGGTAGTGATTTGCGCCGGCGCCCATTCGGGTTGCGGGCGTCCGAGAAAAGTACCTAATAAAGAGCGTAAGACGACGAGTGCCGTAAAAATATCACCGGTAATGCCGATTTGTTTGATGCGGCTGCGGGAGAATCTAACTCCGCGCGCGATCAGCCCCAGCCCAAGAAACATACCGTAGACTTTTTCCCGTCCGGTTTGCTCGATACACAGCACCGGTCGTGTAACAAGCGCAGGCACGAGCCGTGGGGCAGGTTGCTGCAGATAATGCTTTAATCGTTGCAGGATACGATCGGGTTTATCGCGGCTACCCAGATCCAGCGCGGTCATATTGGTGGTTCCGCCAGGGATGATGGTCAGAATTGGCCATTGATCGGGGGATAACCAGGCAAATAGGCGGTTGAGTATGCCTTGAAAGGTGCCATCTCCTCCAATGATAATTAACCAGTCAATTTTTGCCTCGATCAGCGCTTTTACAGAAGCGTCGAAACCTGAAGTATTGATCACTTCACACTTGAGGATATCAGGAAGCTCGGCCAGTATTTGCTTGATCGCGTAATGGCGTTTGCGTGCCTGCCCGCCCAATGGATTAAGAATCAGCCCGATACGGGCTGTTCCCGTTTCCAGGCTATGGATTCGGGAGGGTGCTACCATTTTTCTCGGCAAGTGGGACGCGGGTAAATATTCTGACGGCCAGTTGCTGCCTGTCCCGGACCGGGTCGATTGCTTCCATCCATGAGGTCAATGCTCCCTGCTGGCGCCGGGTTTGCCAGGCAACAATCACTCGCCATGCCAGGAAAAGTGTGGAGATCACATGCCAGCCAATAATCAGTAAGAAGCCGATATCTGGCCGATCAGCCAGCCAGCTGAGTGTCATCAGAATCAAATTGGGATTGCGCCGCGCGGTTATCAAGCGGTTGAACGAATCGATCCGTTGCCAGATAAACATCACAAAGGGCGCAAGCCAGAATTCAAATAATCCTTCGCAGATACGTCCGCCGACATAGCTCGCAAACATCAACCAGGATAATAATTCCAGATTCGCCAGCGGCACTGTGGTTGTTGCTATTCCTGCCCCCCAGGCAAGGTACCATAACGGCGGATGAATAAGGTCCAGGCCATGGTCCATCACATCGCCCAAGCGACTCGAGGTGAGTGTGACGCGTGCCAGCTTGCCATCCACGGTATCCAGAAAGGTCATCAGCCATCCCATGATCAAGCCGCTTGCATAATAGCCATACCAGAAAGCTATCCCTGCGAAAATAGCCAATACCAGGCTAAGCAGTGTTACCTGATTGGGTGTTACCTTCCATCGCACACAGAGATGCGTTGCCCAAAATGCGGGTACTGGCCATAGCCACTTGGTGACCAGATCGGTTACACCTTTGTAGGACCCTGCAAACAGCTCCCATTCAAGCGCTTTGCGATTGGCTGCACGGATTGGCAGTACATAGGGCGATTCTTTTTTCTTCAGACTCTGCTGGACACCCGTTTGCAAGTCTTTGAGGGTGTATTGCTTCATCCCGGAGATCGCGGATGAGTTGGTGCTGTGCAAGGCTTCGAGCAGGGCCGGTACGCTTTTTCCTGCAGTGTGTATGGCAACCGGCGCGCTGCTTTGATTATACAGCACGATGTCTTCTTGCAGATTGCTCAAGGTAGCGATCACTCGAGCATCAAACAGATGGTCAGCACGCAGCAATAGCACGGGTGCGTCTTCTGGAATGTCTGTTAAGTTGTCGGTCAGACGGATTTGTTTGAGGGACGCGGCCAAACGTTGCAGTCGCTCGCGACCACTCAATCCCCAGAGATTAATTTCGCTCTCGCCAAAAATATAAAGGTAAGTTATCAGCATGAAAAATTGATTGGAGTGTACGTGAGAATTGAAAAAGGTCAAAAAATTCGCCGCAGCCAGAGAACGGCCAGGGTAATGAAGGTTAAACTGGGAAGAATAGAGATCAACCCCACGTTCAAATGCAGCAGCAAACCAGCATTGGCAATGATTTGATCGAGCAGGTAAATACCTACCCCGATAACGGCAGCCAAAACCAGTTTACCCCCCAGTCCCTCACGAACCGAACCGAAAATTAATGGAATAGCAAGCAATATCATAGCGATGGTCATGAGTCCACCGCTTACCTTGCGCCATATGGCCATGAAATAAGCATCGGCTTTCTGACCGGTCGCTTGCAGAAATTCTGCATGCCGTATTAACTCCACAGGAGAAAGGCTTTCAGGCGGTTTGGTCAACGTGACGATATCTTCCGCTTTAAGAAAGGATGGCCACTCGACGGTGCTGGCACTGGTCAGGGCGATATTTTTTTCTGTGAATACTCTGACAGTCACATCGTTTAATTTCCATAATGCGTTATCGGAAATATCCGCAAACTCCGCATGAGTATGCATGGCGAGAAAGCCCTGTTCATTAAAATGCATAATCTCGATATCAATTGCTCTGCTTCCGGGCAGCATTTCACCGATGCGTAAAATATTACGTTCATCGCGTGTCCAGATACCCAGCCCCTTTCCAAGCTCAGCAGTTCTTTCCAGCGCGATGGATCGGTGCGCAATGGCCTTTTGCTGAAGGTGCGGGGCAATAAACTGTTCCATCATCGCGATAATCAGTAATAAGGATAATCCAATGCCAACGGGCACCATGCTGATCTGAATGGGCGACATACCTGCAATACGTAAGGCTGCCAGTTCCAGGTTGACAGCTAATTTACCCAGTGCGCCAACCGTTCCCAGCAGCGCGATAAACGGCGCAATCTGAATAAACCGGCGTGGCATCAGCATGATAACGTACAGAAAAGCATCCCTCGTTTGGTAGGTGCCTTTGCCAACATCATCAAGCTGCTCTAATAAATCAAAGAAACTAAATAGCGGTAATAACACAATGGTAGCGATAATCATGCCCATCACTACCTGTTTAGCAATATAACGGGAAGCGGTTTTCACTTTCTTCTAAGCAATTTTTGTCTTGATCCAGGCAGGAGCAGTCCAGCGATAATGAAAAGCAGCAGATATAGCCACCATATGCCGGGTATAGCGGCGACCACCTGTTGCTCTACCCACGTTTGAGCCAGGCCGCTGAGATTATAGTAGATGGCAAACACGATGGCGGCAACCAGAAAGGTTTTATCGCTTTTGCTTTGGCGTGGCGCAACGCGTGTAAATGAGACAGCAATCAAAGCCAGCAGAATGGTCGCAACCGGGCGAGAAAGCCGCCACTGAAGCTCAGCAATATCATGAGGTCGTTCTGATCCCCATAACATGCGTGTTGATGCTGCTTTGCGCCGATGCCACTTTACTTGGTCGTTTTCGGTGAAATAGGTCATTTTTTCGTATTGAATCGCACTATCTTTACCCTCCAGGCGGGCAAGGCGATAAATATAGCCATTGAACAATTCGGTATGCGGTCGCTGCTCCAGCAATATCTGTTGTTGTTGAACGGCCTCTTTCGCAACGATAATCTCGCTGACACCTGCTTTCTTGGTAAAGTGGAATACATCTTCCATGCGCGTACCGGAATCATCCTTGGCTTGCACGAAAATCACTCGGCCGCTTTTTTCACTACCATAAAAGCGTCCTGCCTGGAAGCGGCTGGCATTCAATTCGGCTTCAGCTTGCGCATCGAGAATGTAAGTTTCTGCATAAGCCCAGGGGCGGACATATAGCGAGAGTGCGCCACTGATGATGCCAACAGGAATGGCAATCATCAATACGGTATAGAGAATGCGGTAGTCGCTGAATCCGACGGAGCGAAATATGTTCATCTCCTGATCCCTGCTCAGCCTGCTTAGTCCATAAATGACCGCAGCATAGAATGAGATGGGAATCAGCACCTCCAGAGCGATGATCGTTTTTAGCATTACCAGCTGCAACATGACGGCTATGCCGAGTGTCTCGGTAACGGTGCTGGCTAGCAATCGAGCAGTACTGAAGCTAACAAACAATCCAACAAGAATGCTGATGATCGCAAAAAAAGGCAAAAGCAGCTCGCGTGTGATGTACTTCTCAATGATCTTCATTAAATCAGATGATTTTTGTTCGACGTATACATTGATCTGACATGGGTCAGGGGACAGTAATGCGGTACCCAGCCACGGCAGCATTTAGTATTTTTCCAAATGCGATTCTACCAGCAATCAGTCGCCTACCTCGTTGATATCCATTCCCGTTTGGGAAAAATGCAAGGTAATCGCTTGCCGATGAACGCCTGTTTTTTTTAGTGCTTGAGCCAGTATCAAATATCCGAGCAAATAACTCAATATCGCTTTCCAGACGAGTGCTTGGGCAATTAAGCGCCAGGGGCGCTTGCGTTGTTCCTTGGCTCGTCGCCAGAAGGAAAACGATCTTATGCGATCCATTCAAGGCGCTCTTGCTCAAGAGTTTTCAACTAGCACAACATGTTGAGCGCATTGAGGGTGGACAGGCGGTCTGGATGGAAAATCAGGATTCACCCAGCCGCAACACCAAGCGGCGTTTTACCCGCGTGCATGAAGATAGCCGCAAGCCGTTAATTTAACCTTGTCACTTGCTGCTAACGCATTCAGCTCGCGAATTAAACTAATCCGCGAGACAACGATCGTTCGATGTGTGATTTGTTGCAAGCACTATGGCAACGTATTGATCATCTTGATTCATGCGCTATCCTAAGGATAATTAACTGGCCTGAATGTGTACACAAGCAGTCCTTGAAACATATAGCAAAGGTGCCCTTCTGATGGCCAGCTAGAGCGTCCTTTGGTAGAGCCGGTATCGTTTATATTCTTTGCTGCCAATACTTTTTAGGATACTGCGCATCGCCTTGTTATCTTCAAGTATCCAGGACATTTCCACTTCTTTGATTCCTCTGGCAAGCCCGGCTTGTCTCGGCGCATCGATGACCATAAAAGCCAGTGCCATGCCGATGGGGGTATGATGGAATTGCTTGCGTACCCCCATTAAGGGAATGCGGGCAGTACGGATTGCGTGAGATTTAAGCTGTTTGATCAGTTGAAGCCAGCCTGTTGGGAACAATTTGCCATTGAGTTGCGCAAAAATCTCATTGAGATTGGGAAGAGCCGCCATGAACGCTGCCGGAACATCTTCTACTTCCGCAATCTGAATATACTCGCTTGGAACGAGCCAGCGCAAACTGTTACCTAGCTCAGCAAATTCCGCTTGGGTAAAAGGCACAAATCCCCAGTTTTCTGACCAGGCATCGTTAAAGATATCACGCAGTATTTCCATTTCCTCACCAAATTTATCGCGGCGCAGCGTTCTCAGCTTAATTTGCTTTGAAAATTTCTGAATGACAGTATGCATGACTCTGGGAGGTTCGAAATCAACCGCAACCCGATAGGCCAGCAGATCCTTAACGGGTTGGTAACCGTATTGTTCCAGTAATGGGCCATACCATCTGGGCGAGTGTGGCATCATGACGACAGGAGGCGTATCAAAGCCCTCTACTAAGATGCCACACTCCTGATTGATGGAAAGATTGAAAGGTCCGCTCACGCGGCGTGTGCCTCGCTCAGTAAGCCACATTTCAGCAGTATACATGAGTGCAGCAAAGACCTCGGCATCATTGATGCATTCCAATGATCCAAAATGACCCGTATCCGCGCCATAACGTTGTCTATGGAGTACATCCACTTGCGCGCTGATTCTGCCGACAGTCTGATCGCCTTGATAAGCAACCCAGGCTTGCCATTCTGCATGCTCAAAAAATGGATTGAATCTGGAAAAATGCAAGCGCCGTTCCAGGCGAAGGGGAGGCACCCACATGGGATCGTTTTCGTATATCTGCCAGGGGACATCAATAAATATGCCCATTTCACGATAAGATGTGACGGGGCGAACATAAATACGCTCATTTTTCTGCTGATCTGTTTGCGCACTCATGGTATGAAGTGGGTAGGTGGACTCATGCAGCATTACAAGAACGATGAGAGGCAATGAGAGCGCATTTATTTACTTATATGAAAATGCAATTGTTCAGAATGCCAAATGATGTTTGCATGCGATAAGGAAATCGGAGCAAAAAATCAGCAAACTTAATACTAAAGCCTGATTGTTATCTGGAACATGCCTGATTCAGGTAATCAATTTGATTTGGTGCCCAAGTTTGATGGCACGCTGGTTTGTCCTTAGCGTTTGAACTGATCAGTATATGCCAGCAGGTCAGCTACCAGCTGATGAAAGACCTGTTTGGGGTCGTGCTCTACTTCAGCTGATGACTCGGTGCTAGTTTGCTTCTCATCAATTATGCCATCCATGCGACAAAAATCGTAGAATTTATTCCAGGCAATATTGTAATCACGTAGCTGATCTTGTGGAATAAAGCCCTTCAAAACCTCAAAAGCATCTCGCATGATGGGTAATCTTGTACGTAAGTGGGATGTGAGATCTTCCGGCCAACGAGTCGGATGAGGATATAAGCCAGCAAGTTCTGTCCTGAAGGCGGTATCATAATAGTCCACTGCATCAGCTCGTCGGCGGCGATTAATGATCTCAACGCCAATGGCAAAAACAATGACTGCGCCAAGTAATGCAAATGGCCACAGCACAACTTCCTTGAAATACATACTTATTTGATCTATCACGCCAATAGTATTTTCCAAAATTTCCTCGACTTTTAACGTAGTGTTAAGTTAGAAGTTATAAATACAAGCTAAGCAATCAATTCTACTATGCGGATCAGTAGCCGATATTGCCATAGGTTAGCGTTCGGATCAATATAACGTAATTCAATAATCCACTGTTTGAATTAAGGCATATACAAATAATAGCGTAGAGCCGGTACTTTTTTACGCTCTTTTTCGGCGCCTGATCGGTGCTGCTTGTGGTTCTGGAGGTTGATGCGAGCCCTCTGGGGCTGGAATTTTGTTAAATCCTTGTCATGAGAGATCAAGGAAAGGTTAAAATAGGATTGACCGAGTTATACTGATTGCGATATTTTTACCTTTTTTAAGCAAGATAAACCTGATAAACCCTGTTCTTCCTTCATTGCCCTCCCGGGAAAAACCAAACAAAAGCATGAAAAAGAAATCCAACGAAGCAGTTAAGATAGCAATATCATCACAGCCAGAAAGCTTTGAAGCAGCGTCAACTGAACTGGAAAATATTGTCTCCATAATGGAGGCAGGGCAAATGACGTTGGAAGCTTCACTTGCAGCTTATAAGCGTGGAGTAGAGTTATTGCACTATTGCCAAACGACGTTACAAGATGCGCAACAACAGATACGTGTACTTGAAGCGGATATGCTGAAAGATTTTTCTGTATTGGGTGCCGATGAACGTTGATTTTCAAGGCTGGGTAAAAAGCCGCCAGTTGCAAATAGAGTCTTATCTGGAGAACCGTCTTCCTGCAGAAAATTGTGCACCGGAGCGCTTGCACGAGGCGATGCGCTATGTAGTGCTTGGAGGCGGAAAGAGAATTCGTCCGTTGCTTTCTTTTGCTGCCGGAGAGTTGAATGGAGCGGATGAAGCGCGGGTAATCGTTGTGGCTGCAGCGGTAGAGCTGATTCATGCCTACTCATTGGTGCATGATGATCTGCCTTGTATGGACGATGATACTCTGCGGCGCGGCAAACCTACTTGTCACGTGAAATACGAAGAACCTACCGCATTGCTGGTAGGGGATAGTTTGCAAAGTCTGGCTTTTCAGCTAATGGCTGAATTTCATTTGACAGACAATCCAGTAAAACAATTGGAAATGATCAAACAACTGGCGCAGGCGGCTGGATCGCGTGGAATGGCAGGCGGGCAGGCGATTGATCTGGCGAGTGTGGGCAAGATGCTGACTTTGCCGGAGCTGGAGTTCATGCATATTCATAAAACTGGCGCGCTTATACGTGCGGCAGTGATGCTGGGAGCGCACTGTGGTGACGGATTGAGTGATGAGCAGTTGAGTCATCTGGACCATTTTGCTAAATGTATTGGTCTTGCGTTTCAGGTGGTGGATGATGTGCTTGATGCCGAGGCAACTACTGCGGCATTGGGCAAGACTGCTGGCAAGGATGCCGAACAAAACAAGCCAACCTATGTCAGCATTTTAGGAGTAAAGCAGGCTCGTGAGTTGGCTAAAAAGCTTCAGCACGATGCCTATCAGGCACTTGATCATCTGGGAATGTCCACCAATCGTTTGTTGCAGGTAACGGATTTCATTGTTCAGCGCGAATTCTAATCCTGACGCTTTTCTTTTTTAATCAGCTAAAATTTCTATTTAAGTTTGCATGTACCCATTACTTGATCATGTTAGCACTCCTGCTGAGCTAAGAAAGCTGGAGCGTAGGCAGCTACCACAATTCGCCGATGAGTTGCGACAATTTCTGATTGAATCCGTGGCAAGAACGGGTGGGCATTTGTCGTCAAATCTTGGCACCGTTGAACTAACGATTGCATTACATTATATATTCAATACTCCCTTTGACCGGTTGGTATGGGATGTAGGCCATCAAACTTATGCCCATAAGATATTGACGGGTCGCCGTGAAGGAATGGCTAAATTGCGTATGTATGGTGGTATTGCCGGATTCCCGAGAAGGGATGAGAGTGAATACGATGCCTTTGGTACGGCACATTCGAGTACATCCATCAGTGCGGCTTTGGGGATGGCGGTAGCTGCACAATTAAGTGGTATAAATCGGCGTGCCATTGCTGTGATTGGCGATGGCGCCATGAGCGCAGGTATGGCATTTGAGGCGTTGAACAATGCTGGGGTAATGGATGCCAATTTGCTGGTGATATTGAATGATAACGATATGTCCATTTCGCCTCCTGTCGGGGCGCTCAATAATTATCTTGCCAAATTGATGTCCGGTAGATTTTATGCGACAGCTCGCCGTGCTGGTGAGAAAGTACTGGGTGTGGTTCCGCCCGTTCTGGAACTGGCTCGACGTGCCGAGGAGCATGTAAAAGGAATGATGACCCCTGGGACATTGTTTGAAGAGTTTGGCTTTAACTATATCGGTCCTATTGATGGACATGACCTGGATGTCCTGCTTACCACGCTTAACAATATCAAGCATTTGGATGGTCCGCAGTTTCTGCATGTTGTTACGCGCAAGGGTGCGGGTTACAAGCCAGCTGAAGAAGATCCGATTTTGTACCATGGTGTTGGAAAGTTTGATCCCGTTCAGGGTATTATTTCTAAACCTGCCAGTAAATTATCGTACACACAGATTTTTGGCGACTGGCTGTGTGATATGGCTGCCATCGATCCGCGTTTGATTGGCATTACGCCTGCCATGCGGGAAGGATCAGGTTTAGTCAGATTTTCCCAGGAATATCCGAATCGCTATTTCGATGTGGGCATCGCTGAGCAGCATGCGGTAACCTTTGCTGCTGGCGCAGCATGTGATGGATTAAAACCTGTGGTGGCAATCTATTCAACATTCTTACAGCGTGCCTACGATCAGTTGATTCATGACGTAGCCATACAAAATTTACCGGTAGTTTTTGCCATCGATCGTGCTGGACTGGTAGGCGCCGATGGTCCAACTCATGCAGGCAGCTTTGATTTGAGCTATTTGCGTTGTATTCCGAATATGACAGTCATGGCACCTGCCGATGAAAATGAATGTCGTCAAATGCTTTATACCGCTTTCCAGATGAATACACCTACTGCAGTCCGTTATCCACGTGGTTCAGGGGCTGGGATAACAGCACAGAAGGAAATGCGGGCGTTACCAGTGGGTCGTGCAGAGCTTCGCCGTGAAGGTAAAAGAATCGCTTTGCTTGCTTTCGGTAGCATGCTAGCGCCTTGTTTGGAAGTAGCGGAAGAATTGAATGCCACCGTTGCCAATATGCGATTTGTTAAACCATTAGATGATGATTTGGTTGCAGATCTGGCGGCAACACATGAGCTGCTGGTAACGATTGAAGAAAATACCATTATGGGCGGCGCCGGTAGTGCTGTTATGGAATCACTGGCAAGTAGAGGAGTAGTCGTTAAACTACTCCTGCTAGGCTTGCCGGATCTGTTTCTTGATCAAGGTGATCCTATACAAATGCTGATTGATTGCGGGCTGGACAAGAATGGCATCATTAAATCCATCCAAGCAAAACTAGCTGAGTAACTTGAAGGTATCTGAATAACTTACTCGAGTCAAAGGGGTGATTTCGTCTATTGATGTTTTTTTAAAGAATTTCACGCTTAGAACCAACCATACAAGAGGAGGTCTCAATAAGAAGCGTCTGCTGCCAGCCTTGGATGACTCTGCTAGATCTGATACGTTATCATTCTTGGAGACTTTCAATAGTAAAGTGGACAGCCACCATCTTTCCAAAAGGAATCACAATCACCATGAACAAACAAACCGATTTTCCGATTGCCGATGTACAAAGTTCGTTGGATACCCGACGTATTGCAATTGACAGAGTGGGCATTAAAGCCATTCGTCATCCAGTTAAAGTGGCTGATAAAGATGGTGGAGTGCAGCACACAGTTGCAATATTCAATATGTATGTCAATTTGCCCCATAATTTCAAAGGTACGCATATGTCGCGATTTGTTGAGATACTGAACAAATACGAACGCGAGATATCTGTTGAATCATTTGAGGATATTTTGCGCACCATGGTAGCCAGACTGGAATCTGATTCCGGACATATTGAGATGACTTTTCCTTACTTTGTCAATAAATCGGCGCCTATCTCCGGTGTCATAAGCTTGTTAGATTATGAAGTGACTTTTATTGGTGAAATCAAAAGAAATCAATATGAATTCACCATGAAAGTCATTGTTCCTGTGACCAGTCTTTGCCCATGTTCCAAGAAGATTTCCGATTATGGGGCGCACAATCAACGCTCCCATGTCACTGTTTCTGTGCGTACCAATAGCTTTGTCTGGATCGAAGATGTCATCAGAATAGCGGAGGATCAGGCTTCCTGCGAATTATATGGTTTACTCAAACGTCCAGATGAGAAATATGTCACTGAAAAAGCCTATGACAATCCGAAATTTGTTGAGGACATTGTTCGTGATGTGGCCGAGGTTCTGAATAGAGACGATCGCATCGATGCTTATATAGTGGAATCAGAGAATTTTGAATCCATTCACAATCATTCTGCCTACGCGCTGATTGAGCGGGATAAGCGTAATATTTTGTCTCATCCCTAAACCCAAGAATCAGTGATTACATTAAATCGTTACGCTTATATTATTCTTCTACTTGCCGAGCAAAGGCACTTAGACGAAAGCCCAGTATCCATAGCGTGACGAAATAGGCGATAGCGCCAAGGAAGACAACTTGAATCAACCGTATTGCACGATCAATCGCTGCATCTTGTAACCAAGACGTATCACTACCGGTCGCAAACCATAGAACGCTCCCCATTACCATCAATGCCATTAAAATCTTCAGTAAGAAAATTGCCCAACCAGGTTGCGGTTGATAAATATCATGCTGACGCAGCTTATAGTAAAGTAATCCAGCATTGAGGCAGGCGCCTAGGCCAATTGCCAATGCCAATCCAGCATGCTCCAAATGAAAGATAAAGGCAAGATTCATTAATTGGGTCGCAATGAGCGTGATGACAGCAATTTTGACGGGGGTTTTGATATTTTGCCGGGCGTAAAAGCCAGGAGCCAGCACTTTTACCAGAATTAGTCCGAGGAGTCCGACACTGTAGGCGATGAGCGCTTGGCGAGTCATCCATACATCTTCAGCGGTAAAAGCACCATAGTAAAAAAGCGTTGCAATAAGGGGGGTGGCCAGTAATGCCAGCGCTAAGGCTGCCGGGAGCGTCAGCATAAAGGTCAATCGCAAGCCCCAATCCAGCAAGTGCGAATATTTCTCGTTACTGTGGCTGGCATGGTGGCGAGATAGCGATGGCAGCAGGATGGTTCCCAACGCAACGCCTAAGAGACCTGCCGGAAATTCCATTAGCCGATCAGCATAGTAAAGCCAGGAAACGCTACCTGTCACCAGCAATGAGGCAAATATGGTGTTAATCAGCATGCTGATTTGTCCTATGGATACGCCAAAAACTGCCGGCCCCATTAGTTTGAGTACACGCCACGCACCCGTATCTTTGGATTTCAGATGAAAACGAGGCATCCGTTTGAGGCGCACAAGAAATGGTACTTGAAATGCAAGCTGCAATATGCCACCGATAAATACGGCCCATGCAAGAGCGAGCACAGGGGGATCGAGCAGAGGAGCAAGCCATAGTGCACAGCCGATAAATGATAAATTCAATAAAACAGGGGTAAATGCTGGCACTGAAAATTTACTATAAGTGTTAAGTATCCCTCCTGCAAGTGCAACAAAAGAAATAAACAAAATGTAAGGAAAAGTGATGCGTAATAACTCGGTAGTCAACGCAAATTTTTCTGGGCTAGCCGAAAATCCCGGGGCGCTGACATAAATGATCAGTGGTGCAACCATGACTCCGATCAGCGTTACCATAAAGAGCGCAGCTCCCAACAATGTCGCAACATGATCAATGAGATCGCGCGTTTCTTCTTCTGTACGGCAATTTTTATACTCAGCAAGGATAGGAACAAATGCTTGCGAAAACGCACCTTCCGCAAACAACCGACGCAAGAGATTAGGAATGCGGAATGCAACAAAAAAGGCATCGCTTGCCATCCCGGCGCCAAAAATCCTGGCGATGAGTACGTCGCGCAGGAATCCAAGAATGCGTGAAACCAGTGTCATGCTACTTACCGTAGCGAGTGCTCTAAGCAGGTTCAATTAGTTCAATAGCAAATAGTATATAAAGAAGCTGATCTTGAATGATACGGACAGCATTATTTGATCAGGCAATTCTGATTTTACGCCTCATTTAATGATTAGCTACTAATAAGAACACAAGTGCTGACGGAAAAAATCAGGAAACAAAGACCTTTTTATGTTTATCGTTAAAATATTAAAAGATTCTGTAAATAATTAATCAAGTTGTCACTGGAGAATTCGTTTTCTCACTGTAGATTTGGCATATTGCTAACCAAGTCACTGATTAAAATCGACTCTAAAAGAGCACCAGCTAGTGCAAAACCTTGCACAGGTTATGATCTACAGCAAGCCCGCAAGCCACTTTTCGGAGGCTGGGTGATCTTCTCCGCTAACCTGGACAGCCTGTGGTGCTGGTCCAATACCTATTCAAAGATATGCGAAACATGGCATCACAAAGATTATGCTCTTGCTTCTCAACGTCAATATTTATACAAAATTGAAGGTGCTTCAAGAACGACTATATATTGTTAATTTTGAGGCGCAGAGCAAATATGGTGGCGAATCAGGGATTTGAACCCCGGACCAACGGATTATGATTCCGCTGCTC